>NZ_CAJXMA010000020.1:0-39277 GCF_913056445.1 uncultured Halovibrio sp. | reverse complement strand
TCTGCACCCCCCGGGCCATACCCCCGCGTGCCTGACGTATGTCATCGGCGATGCCGCCTTTGTTGGCGACACCCTCTTTGCCCCTGACGCCGGTACCGCGCGCTGTGATTTCCCGGGGGGAGACGCGCATACCATGTACCACTCAGTCCAGAAGGTGTTGGCTCTGCCACCAGAAACACGCATCTTCCTCTGCCATGACTATAAGGCTCCGGGTCGTGATGAATTTGTCCACGAGACAACCGTTGCCGAACAGCGTGAACGCAACATCCATGTCCGCGAAGGCATCAAAGAGGATGAGTTCGTGAAAATGAGAACCGAGCGTGACGCGACACTGAACATGCCGCGCCTGATCCTGCCCTCAGTCCAGGTCAACATGAGAGCCGGCGAGATGCCGCCCGCTGAGGACAATGGTCAGGTGTACCTCAAGGTCCCCGTCAATCGCTTCTGACTCATAACCATTGGCCAGTCACACTGATAGTAACCAAGAGATCAAGGGAGAAACCGACCTATGGCACTTCGACTTGGCGACACAGCGCCGAACTTTTCCGCCGAAAGCACTAAAGGCACAATCAACTTCCATGACTGGATCGGCGATTCCTGGGTATTTTTCTTCAGTCATCCAGCTGACTTCACGCCGGTATGCACCACGGAAATGGGCCGAACCGCTCAGCTCGCGGAGCAGTTTGCCGAACGCAATGTGAAACCACTGGGGCTTTCCACGGACACCGCGGAAGAGCATCTCAAATGGATTGAGGATGTCGACGACACCCAGTCCTGTAGCCTGGACTTCCCCATCCTGGCGGACGCCGACTGCTCAATCGCCCAGCTGTACGACATGATACATCCCGGTGAAAGCGAAACGGCGGCTGTAAGAAGCGTTTTCATCATCGATCCGAACAAGAAAATCCGCCTGACGATGACCTACCCAATGACTGTAGGGCGGAATTTCGATGAGATACTTCGTGCCATTGATGCCCTGCAGACAAGTGACGCAAAAAGCTGTGCGTTGCCAGCAGACTGGCGGAAAGGTGATGAGTGCATCATTCCGCCCTCTATCACCGATGAGCAGGCGAAGGAAATGTTTCCTGAAGGCTGGCGCGAGCTGCGCCCGTATCTGCGCATGACCAAGGTCTGATCATTCCTGTTCGCATTATGGCGGTCCCTGAGGGGGCCGCCGATATGGCCTTTAAATAGCTCTTTCCGTTACATAGCCCTTCCTGCCGTCAGAGAAATGACCCTATCCGCCTCAATAAAGGGCATTGAGTCGTGCAGCATAAGCACAACGCTGCAACCGCTGAGCCAGGGCTGAATGCCTTTCCAGACCCGCTTCGCTGTCGCCTCATCAAGCCCCGTGAAAGGCTCATCAAGAATGACGATCGGCGCCGAGCGCAGCAGCACGCGCGCCAGCGCAAGACGTCGCCCCTCACCGCCGGAGAGCTGCCCTCCCCCTTCACCAACAGGCGTCTCAAGACCACGATCAAGTGACGCCACCAGCGGCGCCAGGTCTACCGCTTCAAGAACCCGCCAAAGCCGGCTTTCACTCGCATCGGCATCTCCCACCCGGAGGTTGGCGGCTACCGATTCATTGAAAAGATGAGCATCCTGGGTCAGCAAGCTGATGCGCTCACGCCACTCGCTGAGCGAAAACAGGGCGCCGTCATTACCATTGACCATCACCTGCCCATCGTCTGGTGATGTCAGGCGGGCCGCCAATGAAGCCAAAGTGGACTTACCACTGCCTGACGCTCCCGTTATAACCAGCCGCTCTCCCGGTGAGACCGAGAGACTGAAATCCTCGAAAACGACCGGCGCACCGCGGGCAACACGGATATGGGACCAGGTCAGCGTGGGATTTTCAGGCAAACCAACCTCCGACGGTTGGCCTGATGAGTCTGGCTGGGAACCGTCCTGAGTGTTGAGGCGTTCGGCAGCCGCTTCCGTCGCTCCCCAGCGCATGAACGCCCTGGGCAGCGGCAGGAACCCTTCAGACAATGCCATGATAACCAGAGGAATAAGGACCATCACGGCCCCCGAGATCTGGCCCGCCTGCCAGGCCTGGGACGCGAACAGCAGCAGGGCCGCCACCAGCAGGTGGATCACCAGCGTATTCAGCGCCTGCCCACTGATGGCCGAGGTCTCCTGCTGCATCTGACGGTATCGCTGGGCGTTGTCCTCACCCAGCAGATCATTCTGGTCGCGTGACAGCAGTCCCGCTGCGGACAACTCTGCCATCCCTTCAAGTTCGGTCAGGGCGTGACTGCGCAGCCGCTCCGCGGCTTCCATTTCCGCTGCACCATGCCGCCGCGTCCACCAGGCCATGCCCAGCGTCACCACGCCAAGCCAGGGCACGAGCACAGCCAGCACCACCAGTGACAGCGCCGGGGCAAACACAGCAATCAGCCCGGCTGCCCCCAGGCTTCCTGCAAGCGCTACCAATGGCGGCGCGATCTGACGCAGGTAGAGATTGTCGAGCGTGTCCACGTCGCTGACCAGCCTGTTCAGAAAGGCCGCCGATCCCAAACGCTTAGCGCTGTATGCCTCGGCCCTGAGCAGTTTGCGGAAAAGCTCCACCCGGATATCCGCCAGCAGCCGGAGTACCACATCGTGATTGACCAGACGCTCAAAATAGCGGCTCGCCGTGCGCGCCAGCGCAAAGAACCGGATTCCCCCTCCCGGCGCATAGAGGTTCAGGCTGGCATTGAGCCCGGCGGCCCAGGCCAGTGCGGTAATGGCGGTGGCGGTAATGAACCAGCCAGAGAGAGCGAGAAGTCCCAGACCCGCCATCAACGTTGCGGCCATCAACACAAGACCCACTGCCAACTGCCGGCGATGACGCTGGAGCAGGCCCAGCCAGGGTCGGAGTTCACGCATGATGAGTGCTCCCCAATGCCAGATGCTGGTCTCCCAGCGCGCGCAGCGCCGGCTGATGGGAGGCAATCACACAAAGGCGCTGCCCCCCTATGATCCCTCTCACCCCTTCAATCACCTCAGCCTCGGTTGCTTCATCGAGCCCAGCTGTCGGCTCATCCAGCAGCATCACTGTGGACGAGGTGAGGAAAAGACGAGCCAGAGCCAGACGCCGCGCCTGACCGCCTGAAAGGCCCAGGCCCCCCTCGCCGATCCGGGTTGAAAGCCCCTCAGGAAGCCCATCCAGGACAGACCTGAGCCCTACCCGGTCGATCGCCTCCTGCATCGCCCCTTCGCTCGCCTCTGGCGCGGTCAGCCTCAGGTTCTGACGCCAGCTCCCGGGCACCAGCCAGGGCCTCTGCCCCATCCAGCCCACCGGCATCGATCCCGGCGATTGCCCGCGGATTCTGGCCTCTCCCTGTGAGGGCGCCATGAATCCCGCCAGAACCGCCAGCAACGTGGACTTCCCGCAGCCTGAGGGCCCCGTCACAATAAGCGTCTGCCCGGATGGAAGCTCGAAATCCAGATCACTCAGCACCTCACGCCCATTCGGATAGCGCACGCCCAGTCCAGACACCCGGATGCCTGAGCTGTCAGGCTCCTGGCGTTGTGCTTGCGCCGCCTGCGGGACCAGACTGTCGCTGGCAACCAATCTCGCACTCAGGTGAGCCGCTGCCCCCAATGCGGCGGCCCTGTCGTGGTAGTACTGTGACAGCAGCCTGAGCGGCTGAAAGAACTCTGGAGCCAGGAGAAGCACAAAGAGCCCGCTGAACAGGCTCATTTCGTCTGCCGGTCCGAAAGAAATCATCCCCAGCAGCGCGAAGCCGACATAGATCGCAACCGCGGCAATTGCCACGGACGCAAAAAACTCCAGGACCGCGGAGGAAAGGAAAGCGACCCGTAAGGTCGCCATGTTCAATCGCCGGTAATGATCAGTCGCAGCCGCAACATCCTCCACCGCATCCGCGCTGCGACCGAAAAGCTGCAGGGTCGTCATTCCACGGATACGATCCAGGAAGTGACCGGAGAGACGCGCAAGGGATTCGTAGTGGCGCTGGTTCACACGCTCCGCACCCATCCCGATCAAGGCCATGAACAGTGGGATCAGCGGCGCTGCCGCCAGCAGGAACAGCGCCGCCAACCAGTCCTGAACCGCGACCACGCTGAGAATAATGAAGGGAACGATAACCGCCAGGATCATCTGGGGAAGGAAGCGGGCGTAGTAGCCATCGAGCGAGTCAACCTGCTCAGTCCACTCACTGGACAGCCTGCCGGAATCGCAGCTACTGAGGCCAACTGGCCCCGCACTGGCCCAGGCATTCAGAAGTGCCCGGCGCACCTGACGCCGCACCCGGTGACTGGCCTGCAGACCGGCCATCTCCTGACCCCACTGCCCAATGCTGCGCACGACCACTGCCAGCGCCAGTGCGGCACCAGTGGCGACAAGGGTTACCGGCTGGTCGTGGACGATAAGACGATCCACGAACCAGGCCATCAAACGGAGCTGAACCACCATGGCCAGCGCCTGTACAACGCCCGCGATGACCCCCAGCGCAAGATACCCTCTGGCATCCCGCGCCCATTGGCTCAGCCATCGCGCGCCGGCGCGTGGATCAGTGGTAGCCGTCACCGGCCCTCACCTTGCCCCGGAAAACCCAGTACGTCCATGCGGTGTAGGTGAGCACAATCGGAATCACGAACAGCAGTCCCAGAAGCAGGAACAGCTGTGACTCCCAGGCTGATGCCGCGTCATAGAGCGTGATTTCAGGGGGGACAACATAAGGCCACTTGCTGACCAGAAGCCCGAGATAGGTGAAGACGAATAATCCCATGGTCGCGACAAACGGCGAGCCCTCGCGCTTGTGCGTAACCCCGTGCCAGATCCGCCAGGCGAAGAACAGTGCCAGCGCCGGAAGCACCCAGATCAGGTGCAGGTTTGAGAACCAGCGTTCATAGACAGCTTCATCCACGAACGGAGTCCAGAGGCTGATAACGCCAAACACGGCCAGCACGATCATAAGCAGAGGCCGGGCCATACGCCGGGCCCAGGCCTGCGTCGTGCCTTCGGTCTTCATAATGGTCCAGGTGCTGCCGAGCAGCGCGTATCCGGCTACCAGGCCCAGACCTGTCAGCAAGGTAAAGGGTGTAACGAAGTCCAGAGGCCCACCGACGTAGACACCGTTGGCCGTATTGATCCCTTCAATGTACTTGCCAACCACCATGCCCTGGGCAAAGGCCGCCAGAGTTGAGCCCCCCGCGAAGGCAATATTCCACAGATAACGCGAGCGGTTGGCCTTGAACCGGAACTCAAAGGCAATGCCCCGGAAAATAAGCCCTGACAGCATCAGGAAAACGCCCAGGTAAAGCGCCGGCAGCATGATCGAGTAGACCATCGGGAACGCCGCCAGAAGACCGGCCCCTCCCAGCACCAGCCAGGTTTCGTTGCCGTCCCATACCGGCGCAACCGAGTTCATCATCAGGTCACGGGACTCTTCATCCGGTGCCAGCGGAAACAGGATGCCAACCCCAAGGTCAAAGCCATCCATCAGGACATACATGATCACGCCAAACGCGATGATTCCGGCCCAGATCAGTGTCAGGTCAAACGGTTCCATCAGGCGCGCCCTCCTTCGTGTTCAAGCGGCACATGGGCAGCGGAAAACGGTCGTTTCGCCCGTTCCACTTCTTCTTGATCAAGATCGCTGTCGTGACCGGCATCCTCGACACCGCTTTCAAACAGCCGTCCGAGGTAGTAGAGCCCGGAGGTGAAGACCAGGGCGTAGACAACGATGTAACCGATAAGCGTGAACAGTGCCATGCCACCGGTCAGGGAGGGCGTTACCCCCTCTGCCTGTGTCATCTGACCATAAACCAACCAGGGTGCGCGGCCGATTTCGGTGACAAACCAGCCCGCGAGCACAGCCACAAAGGGTGCTACGCCCATCGGAACAAGCCCTTTGAGGAACCAGCGACTGCGCCAGTAGCGGCCTCCGGGACGCAACAGGAGACCAGCGATTGCGAACGCGATCATCAGCATGCCAAGACCAACCATGACACGGAACGACCAGAAGACGATCGCGACCGGCGGCTGCTCCTCTCTAGGCACCGCAGAAACACCGGGGACAACGCCGTCAGTGTCGTGCTTCAGGATCAGGCTCGCGAGGCCGGGGATTCCGACCTCCCAGTGATTGGTCTGTGCCTGCTGGTCCGGCCAGGCGAACAGAAGCAGCGGGACGTTGGACGAGGTCTCCCAGTTGCCTTCCATCGCCGCCACCTTAGTGGGCTGGTGCTTGAGGGTGTTGAGACCATGAAGGTCCCCGACCCACAGCTGAGCGGGCGCGATCACCAGAAGAAGCCAGAGACACATGGACAATGCACGCCGGTTGGCTTCAACCTCGCGCCCTTTCAGGAGGAACCAGGCACTGAGGGACGCCACCACAAACCCGCCCGTCAGGAATGACGCCAGCCCCATATGGGTAAACCGGTACCAGAATGACGGATTGAATATTGCCTCACTCCAGGAAACGACCTGGTGCATGCCGTTTTCCATCACGGTTCCCGCCGGGGTATGCATCCAACTGTTCGCGGAAAGAATCCAGAATGATGAGATGAAGGTGCCGATGGCCACCATGAACGAGGCAAACAGATAGATACCGGCCGGCACCCGGTCACGCCCGAAAAGAAGGATCCCGAGGAACGCAGCCTCAAGGAAAAATGCCGTCACCACCTCATAACTCAGAACGGGTCCGAGAAAGTTGGCCGTAGCCTGGGAGAAGTTGCTCCAGTTCGTCCCGAACTGGAACGACATGACAATCCCCGAGACCACCCCCATACCGAAGACCACGGCGAAGACCTTGATCCAGAACTTTGACAGGCGCGTGTACAGCGGATTGCCCGATGCGTAGGCACATGTCTCAAGAAATGCGATGAACGAAGCCAACCCGATCGTGAACACCGGGAATATGGCGTGGAATGACACCACGAAAGCAAACTGTATGCGTGACAGAAGAACGGGATCGAGATCCATAAAGCCTCCGCAAGGACGGGATCACAGTGGTTATCGATTTCAATTTTGGCGATCGTGCAGCCAGGAAACAAAGGTCAAACAGACTTTCCAGCTCCGCCATCACCCCCAAGGGCCTGCCAGGCCTCATAGGTGCTCAGGAAAATGCGTCCGCTGAGCTCATGGGGGAGATCGGAGTTCTTGAGCCTGTCCATGACCGGCCCCTTGACTTCCGCCAGATGCAGGCGCACGCCGGCATCGCTGAGCCGGCTGTTGATCGCCTCCAGGCTCTCCAGCGCGGAGGCGTCAATGATGTTGACTGCCTGGCAGGTCAACACCAGATCACGCAGTTCCGGGCGCCGGGCAACCAGTTCCAGAACTGTGTCTTCAAGGTAGCGGGCATTGGCGAAATACAGGCTCTCATCGACCCGCAGCAGCGCCAGATGGCGGTCCGTCTCCACATTATGGCGCTCAACGTTGCGAAAATGCTCGGTTCCAGGAACGCGCCCCACCACGGCACTATGGGGTTGGCTCGTGCGGTACAGATGCAGCCCCAGCGAGAGCGCCACACCGGTCAGAATGCCGCTCTCGACACCGTGGAACAGTGTCAGCGCCAGCGTCGCCACCATCGCTACGCCATCCACTCGGGAATAGGCCCATGTGCGGCGGATGGCGGGCAGATCGATCAGGGTACCTACCGCGACGATAATGGTCGCCGCCAGCGTTGCCTTGGGCAGGAAAGCCAGTGGTGTGGTTAGCAGCAGCGTGGACAGCGCAATACCCAGCGCGGTGAGGGCACCGGCCAGAGGCGTGACAGCCCCAGCGTCAAAATTCACTACCGAGCGGGAGAAGCCTCCCGAAACGGGTGAACCACCGCTGACCCCAGCACCGATATTGGCAACACCCAGGGCGATCAGCTCCTGATTCGGATCGATCCGCTGACGCCGTTTGGCTGCCAGGGTCTGCGCTACTGATACCGACTCGACGAACCCGACCAGGCTGATCAGTACCGCGGCCGGAAGCAGCGTGGACCAGAGCTCACCATCGAGGCTCGGCATCGCCAGAGAAGGCAGGCCGCTGGGGACCTTTCCGACCAGCTCCACGCCCTGAGCCTTGAGATTGAACCCCCAGGCAAGGAGCGTCGTCACGATTACCGCCGAGACCGGAGCAGCTTTGGCCATCAGATCCGGGGCCTGACCTGGCAGACCCAGCTTCTGCAGGCCAGTTCGCAGGTGACGCCGGCACAGCACCAGATAGAGCCAGGCACCGCCACCAATCAACAGAGTCAGACCGCTGATGTTGTCCATCCCCTGCCACAGGGCCGGCACGAGTTGAACCAGGTTATGTCCGGAGGCCTCGACACCAAAAATATGGCGCAGCTGGCTTGCCGCTATAAGGATTCCAGAGGCGGTTACGAATCCCGAAATCACCGGATGGCTGAGAAAGTTGGCAAGAAACCCAAGCCGCAGAATCCCCATACCGACCAGAATCAGGCCGGAAAGAGCCGCGAGCACCAGGGCGCCAGCCACATACTCCGGTGTCCCAGCCTCGGCGATGCTGCCAAGCGCCGCGGCAGTCATCAGTGAAGCCACCGCCACCGGTCCGACCGCCAGCGTCGCGGATGTGCCGAGCAGCGCGTAAAGCACCAGCGGCAGCATACTGGCATACAACCCCACCTCCGGTGGCAGCCCCGCCAGCATGGCGTATGCCAGTGCCTGAGGCACCAGCATCAGGGTGACGATCACAGCTGCTATGGCATCACGCAGGAAGGTATCGCGCCCGTAGCCGCGCAGCCAGCCCGCCAGCGGCAGCCATCGTTCCAGATTCATGCCTTATCAGCTCCCAGTGAGGTTGGGGTCGTGTCCCGCCGTTCCGGACGTGCCAGCCACTCGTGACCTTTGAGTGACAACTGCCAGTAAATCCAGGGCAGCTGCCCAGCCTTCAGCCACCAGGCGAGGCGGGTGGGTTTCGTACCGTCATTGATCCATTTCGGAAAAGTCGGCTGAAGCTCACCGCCATAGCCAAACTCCGCCAGCACAATGCGCCCGCGCTCGACCGTCAACGGACAGGACCCATAGCCCAGATAGGCTGCCGGCAGTGGATCCCCGCTGAAGGTAGCCAGAAGGTTCTCGGCGACAACCGGTGCCTGCTTGCGCACCGCCGCGGCTGTCTTGGCGTTGGGCGTGCCGCTGGCATCTCCCAGACCGAAGATGGCCGGGTAGTGGCGATGCTGGAGGGTCTCCGAATCAAGATCCAGCCATCCCCCGTCATTGCCCAGGCCCGACTCGGCGATGAATCGGGGCGCTTTCTGGGGCGGCACGGTGTGCAGCATGTCAAAACGCCGCTCCACCATGTGCTCTCCATCATCGCCAGCCACCGCGAATTGCGCGGTCCGGGACGGACCATCTACGGCCACAAGGCGATTCTGGAACTGGGTATGGATGCCGTAGCGCTCCACATAGCGCTCCAGCGCGGGAACATAATCCTGAACGCCAAACAGCTTATCGCCGGCGTTGCAGAAGTGCACATCAATGTCACCCAACCGACCCTGGCGCTGCCAGTAATGGCAGGACAGGTACATGGCCTTCTGCGGTGCACCGGCGCACTTGATCGGCATCGGAGGCTGTGAGAACAGGGCCGTCCCCTTTTTCAGCGACTGCACCAGTGACCAGGTGTAGGGCGCCAGGTCATAGCGGTAGTTGGAGGTGACCCCATTGCAGCCAAGCGTGCCACTGAGCCCCTCGATCGCATCCCAGTCCAGATCCAGCCCGGGCGCGACAATCAGCCGCCGCCAACCGAGGACACGACCATCTCCCAGCGTCACCTGACGATGCTGCGGCTCAACGCGGCTGGCGCTGGTGCGGTACCAGCTGACATCCCGCGGCATCACGCTCGCCATCGGCCTACGAGTGGACTCGGGAGAGAAGACGCCTCCTCCGACCATCGTCCATCCCGGCTGGTAGCTGTGTACCTCCGAAGGTTCAACAATGGCGATATCCAGACTGCGCTGGCGCTTGAGCAGACTGGCGGCAACGGAGATTCCCGCTGCCCCGCCACCGATGATCACGATCTGGTGGGTCGTTGTAGGCGCCGGCGTTGCGGTGTGATCACTCATGGGATGTCTCCAGTTGGTTCACGTCATTCCGGATCGGGGCTACCCCCGGCCGGCTCCAGCAGTGGACGCAGGGTCTCGGGGTCATGCCCCAGAGCCCGCATGCGCTCCAGTACCGTCTCGGGCTGCTCGCCGTCATGGCGGATTCGGGCAAGTGCCCAGAGATGGATGGAACGCCGCCCACTGCGACAGAAGATGAGAAGCGGGCGCGGCAGGGTTTCAAGTGCCTCGTGAAAGGCGGCCACGTCGGCATCCGAGTACTCACCGGTGGCCACCGGGATGCAGGTCCAGGAAAGCCCCAGACTCTGCGCTTTCTGCGCAAGGGCCTGCTCATCATGATCGGCAGACTCAGCAGGCCGCCGGTTGCAGATCAGCGCCTGAAACCCCTGCTGTTGCGCATTCTCCAGGTCTTCAGCAGTCATGGCGCCGGAAAGTCCGACACCATCTTCAACCTGTTGGATCGTCATTGCTGCAACCTCCGTTCAATTACCCCAGGCCGCGCCAGAGAGGGTGTCCAGGGGAATCTTGATGTAGCGCCGACCATTGTCTTCCGGCTCCGGGAGACGACCACCGCGGGTATTGACCTGAAGCGCGTGCAGGATCAGCTTCGGCATTGGCAGCTGGCTATCGCGCTCGTTGCGCATGGCCACATAGGCTTCCCGATTCTGATCCACCAGGTGCTTGTTGCTGCGACGCTGCTCGCCCACCGTGCTTTCCCACTCAGGTTCACGGCCATCAGGCATGTAATCATGGCCCGTGAAGACCCTTGTCTCTTCCGGCAGTGCCAGGATGGCCTGGATGGACTCCCAGAGCTGTTCGGCGCTGCCGCCAGGGAAATCCGCCCGCGCTGTACCAAAGTCAGGCTGGAACAGGGTGTCGTGAACAAAGGCGGCATCGCCGATCACATAGGTGATGGATGCCAGCGTATGGCCTGGCGAGAACATCACCTCCGCTTCCATCTCACCCACGGTGAAACGGTCACCTTCACTGAACAGGCGGTCCCACTGACTGCCATCAGTCGCCAGGTCCGGGAAGTTGTAGATGTCTTTCCACAGCGCCTGCACGGCGGTTACCTCGCTGCCAATCGCCGTTGGCGCGCCGGTTTTGCCCTTCAGGTACTGGGCGGCGGAGAAATGGTCGGCGTGCGGATGGGTATCCAGAATCCATTCAACCGTCAGACCCTGGTCCGCCACGTATTCCAGGATCTCATCCGCGTGATGGGTCCCCGTCGCGCCCGATTTCTCGTCGTAATCGAGCACCGGATCAATGATGGCGCACTGGCTGGTTGCGGGATCGGAAACCACGTACTGAATGCTGAAAGTCCGCGGGTCGTAGAACCCGGCCACATCCGGCTTGCCGGCGCCTGTGCTGCTGGAACGCTCGAACGTTTTCATGTCGGCCTCCAAAGGAATCGTGAGCTTAATGAATTTTTAGCTATTTGGTTATAACGTTAATACCAAATGACATATAAAGCAATGGGGCGTGATTATCGGGACCATCCCCGGACGCTATCGCAGCACCAGGGATGGCCTACCGCCCTCAGAGTTTCGCCATACGCAGATAGGGCCGCAGCTCCTCCCACCCGTTCGGGAAGAGCTCACTGGCCCGCTCGTTTGGAATCGACGGCGGGATGATCACGTCATCACCCTGATTCCAGTCAGCGGGAAGCGCGCAGGTGCGGTTATCGCTGGTCTGCAGTGCATCGATGGCACGCAGAATCTCATCGAAATTGCGACCCACGGTCATCGGGTAGGTCATGGTCAGACGGATCCGCTTGTCCGGATCGATGATAAAAACACTGCGCACCGCGGCCGTCTCACTCTCGCCCGGATGGATCATGTCGTAGAGCCGCGCGATATTGAAATCCGCATCCGCCAGGATCGGAAAATCAAGCGTGGTGCTCTGCGTGTCATTAACGTCCTCGATCCACTTCAGGTGCTCTTCCGCGGTATCAGTGGAAAGCCCGATGGGTTTCACGCCCCGGCGCTCGAACTGATCGGCCAGCTGCGCGGTCCGCCCCATTTCAGTGGTACATACCGGCGTGAAATCCGCAGGGTGGCTGAAGAGGAAGGCCCAGGAATCGCCAATCCAATCATGGAAGTGGATGGTTCCCTTTGTACTCTCTGCCGTGAAATCCGGCGCTGTATCGCCAAGTCGAAGTGTCATGGTGTTTCCCCTGTGCACTGTGATTACTGATGGTTTCTGGAGAGTCGACGCCGGCTGTCGCTGTCTCCAGTACGCGAATCATAGGGGGAAACTTTTTAATATGCTATGTGAGTATAACGATAGAACTATTAGGTTTTATAAATCGCTCGGAAGTCCCAACCACACCTTTTTCTTGACCTCAAAACTGTCTATTTATACAGTTTTGAGGATGAAGGGACGGGCCAGCCAGACCAATATCCCGCATCGGTTCGAGGCCCGCGTCAGCGAGCCATGGGCCGATGAGGCATCGTCTCCCGAAGCAGAGGGAGCGCCCCCTACCACCATCCAACCGGTGGCAGCGCGCTCGATCATCAGCCGGAATGAATCGCCGGATGTACCCTTCAGCCAGTCCGTAAACCCTTACCAGGGCTGCGAACACGGGTGTATTTACTGCTTTGCCAGGCCTTCCCACGCCTACCAGGATCTGTCACCGGGGCTGGACTTTGAGACCCGAATCCAGGTCAAAACCAACGCGCCCGACAAGCTTAAAGCGGCTCTGGACCACCCCCGCTATAAGCCCACGCCGATTGCTCTGGGCGTCAACACGGACGCCTACCAGCCAGCAGAGAAGAATCACCGGATCACCCGCCAACTGCTGGAGATACTGCTCGAATACCGTCATCCGGTGTCCATCATTACCAAGAGCGGACTGATCCTGCGGGACACAGACCTGCTGTCGGAGATGGCGGCAATGGGGCTGTGCTCCGTGCGGGTCTCGCTGACGACCCTCGACAACCGACTCAAGGGCCAGCTGGAGCCCAGGGCCACAGCAGCGGCCACGCGGTTACGGGTGCTGCGTGAACTCAGTGCTGCTGGTATCCCCACCGGGGTTCTGACCGCCCCCATCATCCCGTTCATCAATGACCACGAAATGGAATCCATGCTCACCGCAGCGGCGGAAAACGGCGCACAGCGCGCCAGCTGGGTGCTGCTGCGCCTACCCTACGAGGTGACGCCGCTGTTCGAGGACTGGCTGCAGCGTCATTACCCGGACCGGGCAACACACGTTATGAACCGTATCCGCGATCTCAGGGGCGGCAATACCAACAGCAGTGAGTGGGGACAACGGATGACGGGCACGGGCGTTCTGGCAGGACTCTATCGGCAGCGGTTCGAGCGTCAGTGCCGTGCGGTGGGGTTGAACGTGCACGAAGAGGAACCGCTGGACACCGGATTGTTCCGGCGCCCAGGCGGTGAGCAGATGGGGCTGTTCTAGACGTAGAAGTGCAGGTCTTCCTGCGCCTTGAGCAGATCCCGCATCGTGATGGGGTCGTCCCCGAAGAAGAAGACCAGCCCCCAGTGTGTGCCGAAGGCTGACCGGTCCGGTACCGTTTCCTCTTTTGGTTCGACCAGTTCGTGAGACTCGAAGTACGGATGTTCCGTGGTCTCTTTGGGCATTTCCAGCCTGCTGACGACACGATGGCGCGGGTAAACACCAAAGCACCCGGCGTAGCCCCTGGCACCTTCCACTTCTTTCGGGAAGAAGTTTTCCACCTCTTCCCTGGTGCTCTTGGGATCGAACACCAGCATGGACGCCTGATAGGCGCTGAACCCGTAAGCCCGCTCAATCAGTTCGAACGCCTTGAACCCGGGTGGACGATAGGCGATCTCACCAAAGTACATTTCGCCATCGGCGGTCACAAAGTACTCCGGGTGGATCAGGCCAAACTGGATATCGAAGGTCTTGATCAGCTTCTCGATCTGCTTGGTGATCGCGTTGCGCCAGCTTTCCAGCTCCTTGGTGGCGGGCACAAAGACCGAATACCCCAGCGTCACGTACTCAGAGATGTTGAGGAACTGGATCTTACCATCGTGGATCCAGGCCTCGACCGCGAACTCCCAGCCATCCAGGTGGCTTTCCATGAGCAGCGGATACTCTTCGTCCGGTATGTGCTCGATCTCTTCAAGCGTGCGGATCATGCGGTGCCCGAGGCAGCCGGCCTTGTCGAAGGCTTTGACGTGAATCGGGTCATCCGGGTCACCGTCAAGCTTGAGCAGCGTCTGGTTAACGCGCTTCATAAAGCGGACGATGTCGTCCTTTTCGTGGGCTTCCTCGAAAATCCCCACGCGTATACCACCCAGCTGGGCGCGGCGCTTCATCAGCGCCTTGTCCCGGAACAGGATGGACTGACCGTACATGCGCGGGTTGTCCATGAGCACTGAGTTGATCGCACCCGACCACTCAACGGTTTCCTCAAACAGGGGTATGGCGACATCAACCCCTTCTTCTTTCAGCCGCTCGGCAATTTCCAGCGAACGGTCGTTCAGACGCTCAAAATCCCAGGAAATGAATGGAATCTTGTTGGCTTCGCAGAAATCAGCGGCCCACTCGGGGGCGACCACGATGTAGCGCCGATCAAACTTCTGGGCGGCTTTAATGGCGTTGACGCTCCAGCCCAGCAGTGCGATGTAGCCCTTATTCGGGTCTTTGGGTGTTTCCGTTCCGCGTACCGAGTCCAGTGTCGGATCAGTCCAGCCGGAAACATCCCGGGTTGTTGTTGGAACTTGTGATTCGCTTGGCATACATTATTCTCCTTTTGCTTTGCGCAAGAAGCTGACGCCAGGATTGGCAGCGCCAGCATTCGACAAGCAGGCTTATGGGGTCAGCTAACGCCCTTGGGCCCAACTCGTTTGGGCCAATTGCATGGCCCGATTGACTTCATCGGCTGGAATATCGTTCGGTTCGCCCTTCTCAAGAGGGTCGTAGTGAAACACGTACAGTCGTGACGCGAACTCGGCCACCGGCAGCGAGGCTTCACCATAGAGCTCGCCGTGGCCCTGGGTCGAGGTCACAATAGCCTGGCCCCAGTTCTGCCCGCTGTCGTTATTCGGGTTGAAAAAATAGACGCGCATGGTCTTATCTGTATCCAGCGCAAGCCGCTGGATGGTGATCGCGTGCCAGCCGAGAAAGCGCGTGGCACTGTCGGTGACCGCAATACCGGCAGGTTGTGGATTGATGACCGGAATATTGCCGTTGTAGAAGGGGTGGTAAGCCGCGTAAAAGTCGCGGATAAACCCTTCAAAGTCCTTCAGGCCGCCGGTGAACACATCCACCGCGATACGGAATCCGTGACCCACACGATCACCGTGGAATTCGGCGTTGACCCATTTATGCGGGTCCTCTCCGCGCCCGGCGCTGCGACGCCCCATTTCGAAGTAGATGCGATCCAGGTGTGGCACGGTCAGCAGCGACACGGCATCCACATCCACCGGGGGCTCGGCGGCCAAGCCGGCGCCCAGCTCCCGCGACGAAACACTGTTGCCTTCAAAGCGCATCACCACCTCGTCGTCGCGAGCCGCCCAGGCCAGGATCCGAAGCAGTTCCTCCGGCATGCTGTACGCCCACATGGACAGGGCGCGGGTCGACTGGCAGGTGGGATAGTTCCCCTGCCCTACGCCCAGCGGGCGCCCCAGCACATTGAGCACGTCGGCAAGCAGAAAACACGCCGGTGAGCGGGCGCTGCCAAAAACCGCCACCATCTTCCGGGCGGCCGCGTCACAGAGGGACAGCCGTATCTGGCGCCAAAGAGATGGGGCTACCGGAGGCGCATAGAGAATACCCCGCTCAAGCATCATGGCCAGGCCATAGGCACACTGGCTGGTCTCGGGAAACACAGCCTCATCAATCAGGGTGTGGATCAATGCCGGGTAGCAGTGAAACGCGTCGGCACCCGTGTAACTCAGGCCCAAAGCTGTCGGAATCAGGGCGTTCCAGCGGCCCCGCAGGTAGCGTATGAACACCGGCATGTAGGCCGACACCAGCCCAGTGCTGTGCATGGCCTGGGCAAAGGCGATGGCCTCCTGCAACAGGGCGGCGTCGTCCATGTCCGCCAGCCGTTCCGAATAGACCTCGAAACCGGGATCTTCACGGCACGCTTCGGTGGGGCTGAACACGGCGTTGATCAGTTGCAGCGCGTCGTCGCCAACCTCACCGCCCAGTGCATCCGGTTTCTGCACGCAAACCGCGATCTGCGTCACCATCTGTTTGACGCCCTCCACCTGGACCGGGCGCTGTTCCAGAATCCGCCAGACTTCAGCCACCAGATGTTCCAGAAGATTCTCGTAGCCCAGGTGCCGGAGCAGGTAGTGATAGAGATTCTGAACCGCGTAACCCAGCTCATTGGGCCGCAGCCGGTCGCTTTCCTGCAGATCGCTGACCACCAGATCCAGATTCATGGCCAGGACCTGGGCGAGAAAGTGGTGGGCGTGTTCCGCCGAAATCGACGGATGGATGTAATCGCCTTTCGCTACCGCCAGAAGCCGAATCTGGCTCAGACTCTCCACCAGCGTTGCGGTGGGTTCGCCGTGACGCACCGTGCGCACGGCCAGTGAGGGCACCAGCGTCTGGGGATAGTCCCAATCACTGCCGCCAAAAAACCCCGCGCTCTCAATGGCGGACACGCGCTCGTAGAGCGTCTCCAACCCTCCGGGACTGAACATCAGGGGCTGTGCGGCCTCAATCACCTCGAAAACCGGCGAGACGCCTTCAACGGCATTGACCTCAGCAAGGCGGCTGATGGCCGCGTCGAGTGTCGTCACCAGCGCCTCTGGGGCGCCGTCATACTGCCTTTCGGGTTCATGTTCAGCTCCGTGCACTCCAGGCGCCCCCCTTTTGCCGCCACATTAGGCCAGCCACTGTTAGAATGGGAGTCGCATTACTACCTAGCCCATTGAACCTGCATACAGCGCTCGACTGCAACCGAATGCATCCACTACCCATTGACTCCCACCGTACACGCTTCATGGAGGCCCTGCAGCAGGGCCACGCCGTTGTGACCGCGGACACCGGCTCCGGCAAGTCCACTCGCCTGCCCGTGTGGGCCTGCGAACAGGGAGCCACCCTGGTGATCGAACCCCGGCGGGTAGCCTGCACCGCACTGGCTGGCTTCCTCGCCCGGCAACAGGGGACGGCCCTCGGTGAGGGCATTGGCTACGCCGTTCGGTTTGATGTGCGCTGCAACAGCGACACGCCACTGGTTTTCGCCACCCCCGGCATGGCGCTGCGATGGCTGGGCGAAGGCGGACTGCGGCGATTCCGGACCGTTGTACTGGACGAATTCCACGAACGGCGCTGGGACACCGACCTGCTGCTTGCTCTGCTTCAACACCAGGGCGAGCATCATCTCGTTGTCACGTCAGCGACCTTCGCGGCGGAGGCCGTAGCCCGCCATCTACAGGCGCCATTGATCGAGGCGGAAGGGCGGCGGTTCCCGGTGACCCTCCAGCATGAGGCAAAGGATGAACGCCAGATGCCCGAAAGCCGACATCTGGCGGAACGGATGGCCCGGGCCATCAAGCGGGCGCTCAGTGAGACCCACGGGCCAGTGCTGGCGTTCCTTCCGGGCCGGGGCGAGATCCGTGATACGGAGCAGGCCCTGGGCGATCCCGGCGTCCCGGTACTCACCCTGCACGCCACCGTGGACGCCGAGTCCCAGAAAGCGGCACTGGCCGAGGACGGTGGCCAGCGCGTGATCCTGGCCACCAACGTGGCCGAAACCTCCCTGACCATCCCCGGCGTGACCGCCGTGGTGGACTCCGGCCTGGAGAGGCGCACCCACCAGCGCAACGGCCGCACTGTGCTCAGCCTGGCCGCCATCAGCCAGGCCTCAGCGGACCAGCGCAGTGGCCGGGCTGGACGCACCGAAGCAGGTACGGCCATCCGCCTCTGGGGCCGCGGCGCACCGCTGGAGGCCACCACCGCACCGGAAATCCAGCGCGAGGAGCTGACCGAGCTGGTGCTGGCCGCCGGCTGCGCCAACGCCCCCGCTCACTGCCTGAGCTTCCCTGACCCACTGCCGCAGAAAGCCCACAGCAAGGCGCTCGAGCAGCTCCAGCGCATGGGGGCAGTGGATCAAGACGGCGTTGCGACCGACTACGGCCAGCGCCTGTTCCAGCTCCCCATCGACAGTTTCTTCGCGCACCTGATCTCGGCCATGCCGGATGCCGAAACCCAGGGCGCCATGGCGGATCTCACGGCCGCACTGAGCACCCGCCCACGCCTGTTCCGCTTCCCGGACAGGGAAGACCAGCGCCGCGCCCTGGGCGACTGGCTGCCCGACCCCTGCGACGCCACCACACTGATCGCTCTGTTGCGGAACCGCCCACCGGCGCCACTGAGCGTGAACAACCAGGCCCGCCAGGAAGCCCGCCAGCTTGCCGGGCGCATCCGGGACGCCCTGGCCCTTCCGGGCATCCCCGATGACCCGGTCAGCAACCCGGACCACCTGCGCCGGGCCATTGCCCGTGCGGCTCCGGAGCTGGTTTTTGTCCGCCGCGAGAAGCGCCGCCAGGCCATGGGCAACGACGCCCGCGAGGTTCTCCCGGATGAGGCCTCCAGGCTGCCGGAAGACGCCGAGGCCGCACTGGTGCTGGACGAGCACAGCACCCCCGGCAAGCGCGGCCACCGCCAGACCATCACCATCGCCACCTGTCTGGCCCCGGTGCCACTGGCCATTCTGGACGAGCTGGACCTGGGCGAGGTCCGCTTCGGGGAGATGCGCCTCGAGGATGGCGAGCCCCGGGTTCGCCGCGAACGCCTTTACGCCAACCGGGTGGTCAGCTCGGAGGATACGACCCCCGCTGGCTCGGAGCTGCGCAACGCCCTCGCCGAACTGATCCTCCAGGGCCAGCTGCTCACCCCTGTTGGCGACAGGGTCCAGGCGGATATCCAGCAGTGGGCACTGTACGTGGCGCTGGGTCATGGGGAAGGCGAGGTTCCGGAATCCGCCCAGCAGTGGCTCTGTCAGCGTCTGCAGGCGCTGGGCGTGGAGGAGCCCGGGGATGAGAGCCTGCTTGAGCCCGGGGACCTCGCCTTTGAGGGAATTCCGGAATGGGAACGCGAAACCTTCGACCGGCGTTACCCCCGCCGGATTTCGCTCGGGGATCTGGTCATGGATGTAACCTATGATCCCACCGCCCGGCGCATCACCCTGGACTACCGCCACGGCCCACGGAAAACGCCCCCGAAGCGCTGGGAACTGCCCAGCTGGAAGGGCTGGAAGATCCGTTACCGCCGCGCCAGCAAGGTGGTTACGGTACAGTGAACCCGGTTCCACCCCAGCGCCCAGTGTGGAACAATGACGTCTTTCACGAGGAGGGGATCCGATGGTAAGACACTGGCTGACGGGGCTGTTCTGCCTGCTCATCCTGCTTCCGGCAGGGGCGGGGGCATCACCGCTGACCGAAGGACTCGACACCCGGAACCTGGAACTCGCCTCCGTTCACTCAGCCGTGGTTGACCTTGAAACCGGCTCCCAGATCCATGGCAAACACGCCCAGACCCCGGTTCCCATCGCCTCGATCACCAAGGTGATGACCGCGCTGGTGGTCCTGGAATCCGACGAGCCACTGGATGAATACCTCACCATCCTGGAGCGGGACCGCCCGGCCCCGGTCAACGCCTACTCCCGTATCCGCATCAATTCCGAAGCCACGCGCCGGGATCTGTTGCGCATCGCGCTGATGTCTTCCGAAAACCTGGCGGCCCATCAGCTGGCGCGCCATCACCCCGGCGGCTACGATGCCTTCATCGAGGCAATGAATCGCAAAGCCACTCTGCTCGGCATGAACAACAGCCGGTTCGTGGACCCGGCCGGGCTGTCGTCGAAGAACCAGTCCACGGCCGCGGACCTGACACGACTGATGCGCGCCGCCTGGAAAAATGAGACCCTGCGCGAGCTGTCGACCACGCGTTACCATACGGTGCATTTCCGCAGCCCGCGCTACCAGCTGCGCTACGGCAACACCAACGTTCTGGTGCACCGCCGGGGCTGGCCGGTGCGCCTGACCAAGACCGGTTACCTGAACGACGCCGGGCGCTGCCTGATGATGGTGACCCGGGTGGATGACCGCCCGGTGGGCATGGTGTTCCTGAATTCCTTTGGGAAACACACCCCGCTGGGCGATGCCGGGCGCGTGCGGCGCTGGATCCGGACGGGCAACAGCGGCGCCATTGCCGGTGCCGCCAAACGCTATGAACGCAGACAGGTCCAGGCCCTCAGGGCCCGCGAGACCCAGACCGCCGAAAACACACACAAGGACTCAATGGAGACCGCGCAATGACCGGACTGTCTCTCTCTCTGCATGCCCTCGCCGCCGTGATCTGGGTGGGTGGCATGTTCTTCGCCTACATGGCCATGCGCCCGGCCGTGGTGCGGGTGGTGGATCCCTCCCAGCGCCCGCTGCTGTGGTGCCACGCCCTGTCGCTGTTCTTCCGCTGGGTCTGGGCCGCTGTGGGCATCCTGCTGGTCACCGGTTACGGCCTGATCCACGCCTACGGCGGCATGGGCAGCGTCAACTGGCACATCCACATGATGCACGGGCTCGGCCTGCTGATGATGCTGCTGTTCCTGCACATCTTTTTCGCTCCCTATAAGCGTCTCAAGCAGGCCGTGGACAGTGGCGACATCGAGGAAGGCAAGCGCCGGGTCGGCCAGATCCGCAAGTTCGTGGCCATCAACCTGGTCATCGGCCTGATCGTAGTGGTCATCGCCACCGGCGGGCGCTACTGGTAACGATAGCGGTAGACCCGCGTGGCGTAGAGATCCGGGAGCTCGCTGACCGTCTCGGGCTCACGTCCACGCAGGGCAAAGCAGTGGCTGATCACCCAGCGCACCGACCCCGGATCTCGCTCCAGCCGCTGCTGTACCGCCTGCATGCCCTCTGGCATCAGATAGCACAGCAACACCTCCACCCCGTCCAGGTCCGCCTCCCGGAAATCCCGCCTGTAAAACATAAGATTATCCAGCCGCATCAGCCGCGCCAGTAATACGGACACCAGCCAGGGAAAGAACGACACCTCGTAGCCGACCACCCGGGTCCGCGGGAAGCGCCGTGCAAAGCGGATGGCAAGCGTGCCCCAGCCCGACCCCATGTCCACGATGGCGCCGTCTGGCTGCTCAGGGACCAGTTCCAGCATCGCTTTCGGTGCCCGGCCCAGACTGGGCATCGGCGGCATGCCCGTGCGAAGGGTCGACCACAGGATGGACGCCCCCACCACCAGCACCACGGCAAGCACCACCAGGGCCACTACCTCCACGGAACAGCTCCTATCGGCTTCCGGTTCGCCTCAGCACTCATCCGGATTCCGACTCCCGCCAGTTTTCGGCCACATCCTGCCCCCGACCCTCATTCACCGGCAGCACTGTCACCATGGCCAGCACGAACAGCACCAGGCAGAACAGAATGGCATCCGCCAGTCCCAGCGCCCACTGGATCAGCCCCAGACCCAGGATACCGACAATGGCCGCCAGCTTGGAGGCGGTGCCCCAGAAACCGAAGAACTCCGCCGCCTTGCCCGTGGGCGTGAGCACGCCCACCAGCGCCCTGCCGGCGGACTGGGCCGAGCCCAGACTGAGCCCGGCCAGAACTCCGGCCACCAGGAACACCTCCTGGGCCTCGAAGCTCAGTCCGGCCAGCCGCTCAAGCAGCAGGGTCATGTTGGGGGTCTGCCAGATGGCCAGTATGGCGACCACCCAGAGCCAGAGCGTGATGAGGTAGGTGCGGCGGGCACCCCAGTGCCCCTGGAGCCAGCCGAACAGCAGCGCGCCAATGGCGGCGGTGATCTGGACGGTGATGAACATCAGCGTGCGCGTGGCCTCGTCCCAGCCGATCACCTGGGAGCCGTAGATGAACGAGAAGCTGACGATGATGTAGATCCCGGCCATGGAGAAGAAGATCGAGACCAGCAGCCAGCGCAGGTCCCGGAACTCGTTCACCATCCGGCCCGTGGCCAGAAGGCGGTTGATGCCGAGCCGGGTCAGCGACCAGCCCTCCGGGACCACACGGGCGTCGCCGCGCTCGCGGACCCAGAGAAAGGTGGGAATCGCCGCGATCAGGAAGAACACCGCCGCAAAGGGCCCGACCCAGCGGATGGTGTCGTAGTTTTCCGCCGTAACCTCCCCCAGAAAGGCGAGAGTAAAGGCCGTCGCCACCAGCCCGCCGATGTAGCCCAGACTCCACCCCAGCCCCGAGATCCAGCCCAGTGCCTCGCGCGGGCCCAGATCCGGCAGGAAACTCGAGATGAAGCCCTCGCCGATGGCGTAGGCGAAATTGGAGACAATGATCAGCACCATGGCGATGGTGATCCAGCCCGGTTCCACGAAGTACAGCAGGCCGGTCGCCACCACGGTCACAAGGTAGCTGGCAAACAGGAAGCGCTTACGTGAGCGGGTGTAGTCCATGACCGCCCCGCACACCGGATTGGCTACCACCACCAGCCCATAGCTGACTGCCAGCGCCAGGCTCCAGAGGAAGTTCCCCAACCGGTAGTCAGGGCCGTCGCCGACGATCACACGGGTGAACAGGTCCCCGAACACCACTGTGATGATCAGCAGCGTGTAGGCCTGGTTGGCGAAGTCGAACATCGCCCAGCCGAAGATCTCACGGCGCGGTGCGCGGGTCTGTGCGTCCATCAGGGTGCCTGGAAGGTCAGCGAAACACTGGCGTGAATGGTACGTCCCGGGGCGGGTTCATAGAAAGCGCCTCGATTCGCATGATCCCGTTCAGTGACGTTCACGGGCCTTTGCAAGCGCCGTCTGCCCGGCATTACGAACCTGCCGCCAGAGATAACGCCAGGTCTCGTCCCGCCGGCGCTCGCGCAGGCACCTCAGAAGCCGGATCCGCCGGGCCTCGTCCAGCTGGCCCTCCATGAGCCCCACCAGCCCCGGGGTCACGTTGAACGGCGCGTCACCGCTGAGACTGACGCCCACCCGGTGCCGGGCGTCGAACTCAAGCTCGCCACCCACCGCCTCCACGGCGGCGACAATGTTGCGGGCCTTGGGCGTCGCCGGTTCGGCCAGCGTATAGGGCGGCGCCCATTCACGGGCAGGACGGACCGCGTCCACCCCTGTCACCACGCCGATCAGCGGCGGTGGGCGCCGGGAGGGATCCTCACGGAACCAGTCGCGTATGCGCTCCAGTACCGCACGCTCACCCTCACGGTCGGCGCGCAGTGCCGGCGTCACCCACAACACCAGATCCGCCCCCAGTACCTCGCGGCGCAGGGTTGCGGTATCAAGGGCCTCGCCTTCCACGCCCGGGGTGTCAATCAGCAGCACCTCATCGCCGTCACTGCTGCCCCAGCTGTAGGCCTCAATGGCGCCGGTGGTTCCAGCAGCGCTGTCCACCGCCGCCACCGGTTCGCCCTCCAGCGCGTTGACCAGGCTGGAGCGGCCACTATTGGCGCGACCCAGCAGAAGGATCCTCAGCGGTTCCGACGATTCCGGGCGGCCTTCACTCTCCTGCTGCTGCAGCTGAGAGGCCCGCGTCACCGATTCCACGGGTGTTTCCGACGCCAGCAGCAAACGGCCGCTGTAGAGCTCGATGGCGTAATAGCCCACCTTGCGGATGTATTCACGCAACAACCAGGTCTGGACCTGCTCCGAACCGTAACCCAGTACCCGGTTGCCCAGATCACGACGCAGTTCGCGGAACACCACACTGGTCGGGTCCACCGCCGCATGCCCCAGCCGATACAGTCCCTCCAGGCGCACCGCCGTATCCCGCCAGCGTCGCAGCCGGGCCATGCTGCCCAGGGTCAGCCGATGGCTGAGCGGCACGTGATCGACAATGTCCGCCCGCAGCTCGCGGCTGGCCCGCTCAATGATCAGCAGCATGTGCGGAACGGTCAGCTCCAACAGGGGGCGTTCGCGGTGCGGATGGTAATGGCGGGCCACATCCTCCACGGTATCTCGGCCCAGTCGGAAAAGTCCGGTGGCGTCGCTGAGCGGGTACTGTTCCGGTGTAGCCTCGCTGGCGCGAGCCTCAACGTGCTGCCAGGCCTCATGGGAGTCCGGAGGCCAGTGGGCTTCGGGGCCCGTGGCGGGCGGCAGCTGGCTGCGGCTGTACAGCCTCGAGAGCCAGTGCAGTCCATACCCGAGGAGGCCACAGCCCGCCGTAACCAGGAACCAGACCAGAAGCTGGCCGGAATGCCATAGCCAGACCACGCCCAGGGCGGGCAGCACAAAAAATGGCAGGAAGGCGATCAGTACGGCCAACAGCCGCAGGTAACCGAACTCACGCAGCAGGGCCCTCATTCGCTACCCCTGTCATGGCCCAGATGAAGGCCCTGCTCGAACGCTTCGCGGTACAGACGCCGGATGGCATCCGCCTCGACCGGCATGCCATCCGCCGTGCGGGCCAGATAGAAATCCGCCGCCTTGCCCAGCGCATAGGTGACCGCAGCGGCACTGGAGGCGCCCCAGGCAGCCCCCAGTGTCTGGCCCCAGCCCGGCACCACCTTGACCAGGCTGCGCCCGGCCCAGCGCAACCCATAGCCGGCGAGCACTCCTACCCCCAGCAGACCGAAGAACTCGGAGCTGCGCCGCATGTCCCAGGGCTGCTGATAGATCCGGCCAAGGGCGTGCAGCATCCGCACCTGCAGCGCCGGCAGCAGCGCGGCATCGATCAGCGGCAGGGCACCGGCGCCGGCAGCCGCCAGACTGTAGCCGGTGATCTGCGGGTGGGCAGCCCGACTGAACAGATCCCGCAGACCCGGATCCTGCTGCAGCCTTGCCCGAAGCTCAAAAGTGGCGGTCTCCTCAATCGACCGCCACAGGCCTTCCAGACCGTAATCCGCCATGGCGAAGCCATCTTCCTCGAGGGTGAGATCCACAGCCACCGACACCACCGGGGCGTGCCCGGGAAGCGCTTCAGCCAGCTCCCGGCGCTCAGCCAGCGCCCGACGAAGATCCGAGGGCACTGTCTCCGGCGGTGGCTCAGCCTCAAAGGGCCACGGCATGACATGGTCCGAGCCAGGCGGGTACAGCTCGTGGAGGGACGTGTGCACCAGCACCACAGGCCACTCCGGGTGGCGCCTGCGCACGGTCTCCAGGGCATCCAGAACCGCCCCCTGATCCGGATCGGCGATTTTCATCACCGCCATCACCAGATGGGACTGGGATTCGCAGAAGGCCAGGTCCTCGCCCGCATCATAGGTCACCTCGCCCAGCCCACGGGTGTCCAGAAAGCGCACCACAGGCGCCTGCTCCGGGAAATCGTAGAAGGAAGCGGTGCGGGTACAAGCCTGGAAGCCGTTGCCGATGGTGGCCCGCGGACTGCCGGTCAGCGCCCGGATGACAGAGGTCTTGCCGGACTGCGCCTTACCCAGAAGCCAGACCACGGGAGGGGGCTGCTGCTCCCGTGCCTGGGCCAGGGCAGCGGTCAGCCGTTCATCATCCACCCCCGGACGCAGCAGGGCTTCCCGCAGAGCGCCCAGTGACGGCAGGGACCAGGGAGTTGAACGTCTCATGTAAACCACCTTACCGGCTCAGCGCCGGCAAGTCAGCAGGGGGATCAGAGGCGTGGCTCGTCCTGGTCCGCGGCATCACTGCGCAGGCCATGGGTGCGGGTATCGTAGTTCTCGCGCAGCTCATCCTTGATGGTGCCGTCCCAGAGGGGCACGCCAATGATATAGCCCGCGCGCCCGATGGCGTGGGCGGCAATGGGCGTCGTTGCCATGATGAACAGGACAATCGCCAGCCCCCTCGCGAGCGCCAGC
Organism: uncultured Halovibrio sp.; assembly: GCF_913056445.1. Lineage (NCBI taxonomy): Bacteria > Pseudomonadati > Pseudomonadota > Gammaproteobacteria > Oceanospirillales > Halomonadaceae > Halovibrio > uncultured Halovibrio sp. The sequence goes on along the minus strand of NZ_CAJXMA010000020.1, from coordinate 13,552 downwards.
CATTCGGCGAAACCAATCACCACGCCCACCATGATCAGCATGGCTCCCATGGCGCCGGCCTTGGTGGAGGAGTGCATGCGCGTGGGCAGGTCTGGCAGGCGCAGGATACCCAGTGCCGCCAGCAGCATGAAGGCTGCGCCACTGATCAGGAATACGGCAATGATCAGGTCCATCATTCGCGTGGTCCTCCCCGCTCAATGAAGCGTGCAAAGCCGATGGACGCCAGAAAGGCCACCAGCGCCACCACGATCGCCACATCCAGGAAACTGAGCACACCAGTATCCAGCGCGTGCACGCCAATGATGCCAACGACCATGGAGCTGATCAGCTCGATCGCCACCACCCGGTCCGGCAGGGAGGGCCCCTTACCCAGCCGGATGGCGGCCATCAGCATGGCCAGCGCCAGCATCGAGTAAACCAGTGTCAGCACAAAGCTGTTCATCGTATCGAGTCCCCGCAGCCGATCACGTTAGCGCAGCACACGCAGGATCCGACGCTCCAGCTCGTGCAGGCTGTCGCGCAGTTCCTGTTCGTCGGCCATGAACATGGCATGGATGTAGAGCACTTTACGGTCGTCCGAAACGTCCAGACTCAGCGTGCCCGGTGTCAGCGAGATCAGGTTCGCCACAAGCGTGATCTCGATGTCGCTCTCCGCCTCCAGGCGCATGGCGATAACGCCCGGTTTCATGTACCACACCGGGGTGATGACGTCATAGGCCACCCGCACATTGGCCACAAACAGCTCCTTCAGGAAGAACAAGGCAAAGGCCATGAATCGGGGCACCCTCTGGGAGTAGCCATGGAGCACCGGTATGTGGCGCTGCATGACGGCAAGCGCGAGATAACCGAAAACAAAGCCCGCCAGCAGATTGCCCCCGGAAAAACTGCCGGTCAGAGCCACCCACAGCAGTGCCAGGATCACATTCCAGAAAAAGGCAATCATGGGCGCGCCTCCAGTACCGCCCGGATATAGCGATCCGGGTTCAGAAGCTGCTCTGCCGCTGTCTCCGCCAGCGCATAGATGGGTTCACCGTTAAGGCCGATGAACACGGTACAGGCGGCCAGCCCGGCAATGGCGGTATACATCCAGCCCAGTCCGACGGTACTGCCCTGCCCGGCCGGCTCCCCGGATTCCGTATCCGGAGCCGCCTTCCAGAAAACCTCCGCCCAGATCTTGGTCATCGAATACAGTGTCAGGAGCCCCACCAGCAGGGCCACGGCGGTCACTCCCCACGCCTCCGCCTCGACGCCGGCACGGATGACAATGAACTTGGCGAAGAATCCGGAAAGCGGCGGCATCCCCGCCAGCGAGAAGGCCGGAATCAGGAACAGCACCGACAGCATCGGCCGACTGCGGAAGAACCCGCCCAGGTCTTTCAGCTCATGGGTGCCTGCGATCCGGTAGGTCACACCACTGACCAGAAAGAGCGTGGTCTTAACAATGATGTGGTGCATGATGTAGAAGACCCCGCCGATGATCGCCAGCGGCGTATACAGCGCCAGCCCCAGGATCATGTACCCAATCTGGCTGACGATGTGGAACGAAAGGATCCGCCGGAACTCGTACTGGGCCGCGGCGCCCAGTACGCCGGACAGCATGGTCAGCCCCGCCACCCAGACCAGGATCTCATGGGTGTAGGCCACGTCATGGTCGAAGACAATGGTGAACATCCGGAACAGCGCATAGACCCCGACCTTGGTCAGCAGCCCGGCGAAGAGCGCGGACACACCCACCAGGGGCGTGTGATAGGACGCCGGCAGCCAGAAGAACAGCGGGAAGGCTGAGGCCTTGATGCCGAAGGCCACCATGAACATCACCGCCACCACATTGATCATGGCGGTGTTCTCCACCTGGTCGATCTTCTGGGCGATGTCCGCCATGTTCAGGGTGCCGAGCAGCCCGTAGAGGATGCCCACTGCCGAGAGAAAGATGGCCGAGGAGAACAGGTTCAGGGTCACATACTTGATCGCCCCCTCCATCTGCGCCCGCTCTCCCCCAAGGGTCAGAAGCGCGAAAGAGGCAATCAGCATCACCTCGAACCAGACGTAGAGGTTGAATATGTCGCCGGTGACAAAGGAGCCCGCCACCCCCGCCAGCAGCAGGTGCATCAGCGGGTAGTAACCGAAATGCTCATGGCGCTCGGGGGTGTCGCCCATGGAAAACAGCGCGATCGCCAGGCCCGTTATGCCGGTGAGCACCACCATGATGGCCCCCAGCATATCCACGGCGAGGGTGATGCCCAGCGGCGCGGCCCAGCCGCCCATATGCAGCACCACCATGCCCTCCGCATGCACCACCTGGAACAGGCGTATGGCTACCGCCAGCAGCACCAGGGTTCCCACCAGCCCCAGCACACGCTGGGCGATACGGTAGCGCCACAGCGCCAGCGACAGGGCTCCGAAGAACAGTGGAACCAGAATGGGAGCAACAGCCAGCGACATCAGGTATCGGTATCCTTCATCCGGTCCAGGTCATCCGTACCGACCACCTCATAGGCTCGGTGGATAAGCACTACAGAGAACGCCAGCACACCGAAAGCGATGACGATCGCCGTCAGGATCAGCGCCTGTGGCAACGGGTCGGCAACGGCCGAGGCCGGCACCTCGGCGCCCTCGGGAACCAGAGGCGGCGCCCCCTGGCGCATTCCGGCCACGGTAAAAATCAGCAAATTGGCCGCATTGCTCAGCAGCATCAGGCCGATCACCAGCTTGACGATGGACCGGCGCAGCATCATGTACACTGCGGCAGCGAACATCGCGCCCACGATATAGGCCATCAGTGTTTCCATCAGCAGCCTCCACACTCAGGCATCGGATTCCTCCGATTCGGAAAGGCCCACCACCATGGTGAGAATGGAACCGATTACGGTCAGGTAGACGCCGACATCGAAAATCAGCGGCGTCGAGAACTTGTAGTAGTCGCCTCCGGGCAGCGGAATCTGCCACCACTGCGCGGTCATGGCCGGCTGGCCCAGAATCAGCGAGGGCAGTATCGAGGCCAGGCCGATGAGCAGCCCGACGCCCAGAAAATCACGCGGATCCACCCGCAGTAGCTCGCGTGTGGCGCTGACGCCATAAGAGAAGAGGAACAGCACCACGGCCCCGGAAGCCACCAGCCCGGCAATGAACCCACCACCGGGCTCGTCGTGGCCACGGAGAAGCAGAAAAACCGAGAACAGCAACTGCATAGGCACCAGCAACAGCGCCGCTGTTCGAAGAATCAGTGTATTGGCTTCCCTCATGCTGTCTGATCCTCCGCCTTGAGCCGGATCATGGAGTAGACACCAACGGCCGCCAGGGCCAGCACAAACATTTCACCCAGGGTATCCAGGGCCCGGAAGTCCACCAGGATCACATTGACAATGTTGCGGCCGTGGCCATCCGAGACACTGCGGGCCACGTGCTCGGCCGAGATGGGTTCAAAGAACTGGACTTCGGTAGCCGCCAGGATCAGTACCGTCATGAGCGCGCCCACCATCACGGCCACGATGATGTCGCGCCAGCGCTCCAGGGGCGAGGACATGCGCGTGAAACCGGGCAGCCGGAACAGCACCAGCACCAGCAGGATCACTGTCAGGGTCTCAACCAGAATCTGGGTGATGCCCAGATCCGGAGCGCTGAAAAGGATGAAAATGAGCGCCACCGCAAAGCCGACGATGCTCATGGCGGCCACGGACCCGAGCCGCGATACCGTCCCCGTGGCGAAAAAGGCCGACACAATCATCAGCAGGGCGATGCCCGCGGCAAAGCCGGAATCCGGAACCGGCAGCCGCAGCGGCACCCCGTACTGGGTGATGAGCGTGAAGCCGGTGATGCCGACTGTGGTCAGCGCCAGCGTGATCATGTAGTTGCCCATGGTGCCGTTCTGCAGCACCCGCGTCTGCCAGGTCGCGATGCGGGTCAGCCATTCCATGATCCGGAAGTAGCCCGCCTCGGGGCCAAAGCGCCCCAGCCCCTCACGCAGAACATCCAGCTGTGGCTGAAGGCGGGACCAGAAGCGCAGTATCAACCCGGCCACCACCAGACAGCCCAGCGAGAGGATCAGCGGCATGTTGATGCCGTGCCAGAGGGCCAGATGCACTTTCTCCGCTGTCCCGCCCAGGGAGGCAACCACTGGCGCCACCAGGGTCTGCTCCGGAATGAACAGGGCCACACCGAACAGCAGCGACAGCCCCGCCAGCACCACCGGCCCCGCCAGCATGGAAACCGGCGCTTCATGGGGGTGTTTCGGGGTTTCCAGGCGCTTCCCGTAGAAGGGTTTGATGGCGATGATGCCTGCCGCCACCATCACACCGATTCCGGCCCCGAAAGCCAGCACCGGCAGCAGCATCTGCCAGGCAGGCGCATCCAGCACCGCCTCGAACATCAGCTCCTTGCCTACGAACCCAAGCAGTGGCGGCAGCCCGGCCAGCGACAGCGCCGCCACCGCCGCCGCCACCGCAGTCACCGGCATCAGCGACGCCAGGCCGCCCATTTCCGCCACATCCTTGGTGCCGGTCTCGTGGTCGAGAATGCCGGCGATCATGAAGAGTGCGCCCTTGTACAGCGAATGCGCCACCAGGAAGGTTGCGAACGCAACCAAGGCATAGTGGGTGCCGATGCCGATCAGCATCACCAGAGTACCCAGCGCCATGATGGTGGAATAGGCCAGAACCTTCTTCGCCCCGGTATGGGTGATGGCCATGAAGGCACCGGTGAACATGGTCAGGCCCCCGAAGAGACTGAGCAGCAGTGTCCACAGCTCCGCCTCACCCAGCGCCGGGTTCAGCCGCGCTAGCAGATAGACGCCGGCCTTGACCATGGTCGCCGAGTGCAGGAAGGCCGATACCGGAGTGGGGGCGGCCATGGCGTTGGGCAGCCAGAAATGGAACGGCACCTGGGCCGACTTGGTGAAGGCCCCGGCCAGGATGCACAGCAACATGGGCACGGCCCATTCGTGCCCGAGCAGGTCCGCATCCGAGGCGAGCACGTCGTTCAGTGAGTAGGACCCGGCCATGGTGCCCAGCATGATGAGACCGGCCATCAACGCCAGCCCCCCCGCCACCGTCACGAACAGGCCCTGGAGGGCGCTGGCCCTGGCCTTGACGTCCTCGTGCTCAAAACCGATGAGCAGGTAGGAGGTGATGCTGGTCAGCTCCCAGAACACGAAAAGCGTCACCAGGTTATCCGAAAGCACCACCCCGAGCATCGAGGCCATGAAACTGAGCATGACCACGTAGAAGCGGCCCAGATAGGGATGGCCTTTCAGGTAACCGCCGGCATAGATGAGGATGAAGGTACCGATGCCGCTGATCAGCAGTGCGAACATCAGTGACAGGCCATCGATCAGGAAATCCAGGTTGATCTCCATGGCCGGAAACCACGGATAGCGCACCACCTGCGCCCCGTTGGCCATGACCTCCGGAAGCAGCCAGGCAAACCACACGAAAAGCGTCGCCGGCAGCAGTGCGAACACCCACCCACACCGGTCACCCGCTACCCTGCAGATCAGGGGGGCAAACAGAGCCAGGATGAATCCGGAGAGAACGGCAAGCAGCATCAGCGCGGGGTGCTCCAAGGGCTGGACATTGCGAAGGAGGATACCGGAGCGCGTTGATCGATAGCAAGAAACGCCGGTTCGGTGCAGCCCATCACATCATCGTGGAATGTACTGCGCCACAATGCGGCGTTCACCTGAAGTCCGAACTGACCCGGAGGTTCCATGGTCACACCCAAACGCCTGCTGATGGCAGTCACTGTGCTGACGGCGGTAGCCACAGCGCCGCCTCTCGGTGCCCAGGAGAAACCGGACTGGCAGGCCCTGGACCGGGTCATGGCGGACGGTCTGGACAGCGCCCAGACATGGCGCCAGCGCTGGAGCCTGTTCTTTGCCGGTTCCGCTGTGTTCAGCGCTCTCTCCAGTGCCGGCGCCGACACGGACGCGGATGAGTACGACGGACGTGTCCGCGCCTTCACCTCAACCCTTGGGCTGCTGGATACCATCATCAAGGCACCGCCCCACCTGTCGGCCTACCGCAGGCACCATGCCATTGACCGCGATGCCCCCGGCGCACTGGCTGACGCCCGCCGTAATGCCAGGGCACTGGCCCAGGCCGAGCAGAGCCGCACGGGCTGGCGCGGGCGCCTGGGCTCGCTGATCGTCAATGGCGGCGCCTATCACGCCATTGCCGAGGAGGATGGCCGCCATGATGACGCGCTGCAGGTGGCTCTGACCGGGATGCTGGTCAACGAAATCAAGCTCTGGACCTTCCCACGGACCATGAGCGAATCCAGTGTGATCGGTATCGGGCAGGCGGCGGTGGAAGTGGAAACGGATGTCTACCTGACGGCCAACGGCATCGGCGCCCATCTGCGCTTCTAGGAAGTTAGAGCTCCGTTACCCCAAGGCCGCGCCCGGCGGCCCATGAGCCGATGGCCTCCCGGGCTGTCGCCGGCACCGACACCCGCACTGAAACGCCCTGCCCATATTCAATGGCCGCCAGCTCGCCGCCCAGCCGCTCCAGTTCCAGCCGCAAAGGCTGCTCATCCGCAAAGCCGATCTCCAGCTGAAGGCTCACCCGCGGCTCCCGATGGTCGACTTCCAGCGACGACAGAACCGCCTCGGCCGCGCCTGCGTAAGCACGCACCAGGCCGCCCGCACCCAGCTTCACGCCCCCGAAATAACGGATCACGACCACTGCCACATCCCCGATCCCCTTGTGCTCAATGACATTGAGAATGGGCCGACCCGCCGTGCCCGACGGCTCCCCATCGTCATTCATGGCGGCACTGGTGGCCCTCCCGGGCGCGCCGGTCACATAGGCCCAGCAGTGATGGCGCGCCTCGGGATGGTCCAGACGCGCCCGCTCAACCAGTGCCAGCGCCTCCTCCCGGCTGGCGGCCGGGGCCGCCCTGGCGATGAAGCGGCTCTTACGGACCTGCGTTTCCGCCTCGGCTTCGCGGGCCGGAACCGGCCAGGTAACACCGCTGGTTTGTGCATCGGTCATGGGGCGCAGTATCCTCTGCCTTTCATCAATCGGGGAAGGGTCCACACCATGCAGGCACGCCTCGAACAGCGCAGCTTCCTGTTCCTGCTGCTCATTGTCACCGCGCTTTTCCTGTACCTGATGCAGCCGTTCTTCGGCGCCATCTTCTGGGCCTGCGCCATTGCCATCATCTTTTTCCCGGCGCAGCGGTATTTTACACGGCTGTGGGGAGAACGGCCGAATCTGACGGCACTGGCCACGCTCGCGTTCTGCCTGACCATCGTGATCCTGCCGACACTCTTTGTGGCCGCCTCCTTTGTGTTCGAGGGGGTCAACCTGTACCAGCAGATCCAGGCCGGGGAAATCGACCCGCGGGCCTTCATCGACCGCATTGGCGAGACGGTCCCCTTCGTAGGCACGGCCCTTGAATCCTTCGGCGTGAATATCGAATCGCTGCGCGAGCGCGCAGTCAACGCGGTCATGCAGGGCGGACAGTTCTTTGCCCAGTCGGCACTGAACATCGGGCAGAACACCGCCCGCTTTTTCATCCACTTCGGGGTGATGCTCTATCTGGCCTTCTTCCTGCTGCGCGATGGCAGCTACCTGCGCAACCTCATCGGCCAGGCGGTGCCGCTGAGCCGGGAGCGCGAGCAGTTGCTGCTTGGCAAGTTCGCGGAGGTGACCCGCGCCACCATCAAGGGCAACGTGGTCATCGCCGCGATCCAGGGCCTGCTCGGCGGCTTCATCTTCTGGGCTCTGGCGCTGCCGGCAGCGGTGCTTTGGGGCGTGGTCATGGGTGTTCTGTCGCTGATTCCGGCAGTGGGTGCCGGCCTGATCTGGGTACCGGCGGCCATCTACCTGTTCGCCATCGGCAACTGGATCCAATCGGTTGTGCTGGTGCTGTTCGGAACCGTGGTCATCGGGTTGATCGACAACCTGCTGCGGCCCGTCCTGGTCGGGCGCGACACCAAGCTTCCGGACTATATGGTGCTGCTCTCAACCCTCGGCGGGCTGATCCTCTTCGGGATCAACGGCTTCGTGATCGGCCCCCTCATCGCGGCCCTGTTCACCGCCTTCTGGGGTATTTTCATCCGTGATTTCAAACATACCGACAATCAGGAGGCATGAGGCCTGTACACACACACCTGATCCCGCCCTCCGGACTTGGCGCGATACAGCGCCCCGTCCGCCTCGGCCAGAAGCTGCTCAGGCGTGACGGCCTCGGCATCGCGCTGGATGGTGACGCCACCACTGAGCGTCATCCGCAGTGTGACCCCGTCGTAGGAAACCGACGCTGCGGCCACCTCCTGACGGATCCGCTCCAGAACCCGCATCGCGCCCTCCTCATCCGTCTCGGGCAGGATCATGGCGAACTCCTCGCCGCCATACCGGGCCGCCGTGTCCTGGGGTGAGCGCAGATTGGCGTGAATAATCTCGCCCACCATCTTCAGGCACTCATCCCCGGTCTGGTGGCCGTAGGTATCGTTAACCGGCTTGAAGTGATCGATGTCCAGCATGGCCACGGCCATGGACCGCCCGGTGCGCCGTGCCCGTTCCACCTCCTGGCGCAGCTGAGCATCCAGAAAACGGCGGTTGCGCAGCCCTGTCAGCTCATCGGTGACACTCAGCTCGTTCAGCCTCTGGTTGAGTTCCTCCAGCTCCTGGGTGCGTTCCCTGACCCGATCCTCCAACTCCCGGTTGAGTCGCCGCGCCGTCTCCAGGGTTTCGGACTGGGCCTGATAGCGGAGCTGACGCTCAACGTTGATCCGCTGGGCCAGCGCGAACGAAAGCAGTACCACCTCGATGATGGAGCCCAGCTGGGCGGCGTGATCGGTGAAGAAGTTCGACGGCAGTACTCCGCCCTTGGAAAGGGCCAGGATAGCGCCTCCGGCCAGCACGAAAGACCAGGCCATGACGTAATACTTGGCAGTGATCTGGCCCCGATACCAGGCATAGACACCCCCTGCGAAAGCCATAATACAGCCGAGCACCACCAGGGGAATCAGAACCGAAATCAGCACGAAATAGCTGAGAAAGAACGACAGGACCGCACAGATACTACTGGCTGCGATAACCAGCAGGGCGAAGCCATTCAGCCAGCTAGACAGGCGATTCAGCTCCAGAAAACGCCGCGTGAACAGGCCGGCAAAGCCGAGAACCCCGCAGATGAAAATCAGGATCGCCTGATCATTCCACTCCGTCGCCCCCGGCCAGAGATAGCGGAAGCCATAGCCGGTCAGCGACGCCATCAGAAGCGCGATGCTGAACACGAAACCGACGTAGTACAGGTAGTTGCGTTCACCCAGAGCGAAGAACAGAAGAAGGTTGTAGACGCCGATCACCAGAAAGGCGCCAAAGTAGATGCCCTGGAGAGTGTTGGCACTGATGTCATGACTGCGGAAGGTTTCGCGGTCCCAGAGCGTCACGGGCACCTGGACGGAACTGTCGGTACGAACGCGAACGTAGACATCCAGCGTTTCCTTCGGCGCCCACTCAAGGGGCACTACGAAAAAACGGTGATCCACGGGACGCTGGCTGTAGGGGTAATCATGCCCCAGCTGCCAGGAATTGCGCAGTTGGCCCTCGGCCAGCGCATACACCCTCACATCGCCCAGCACCGGGTAGCCAATGGAGAGAAACCGCTCCAGGTCCGTCGTGCCGTCATTGGCAAGACGGACCCGAAGCCACCAGGCGGAATCCGAATAGCCGCGATTGAAGGTGTGGCCGTCGAGGTGTCGCCAGTCATTGCGCCCGCGCACGTCCTTCAGGTCCTGACTGCCCCCCGGATCCTCCAGGAACTGGAGTTCATTCTCGAGCGGCAGCCGGTGATGCTCGCGGATATCCGGGCTCCCGCTGGCGGGAGCAGCCATGAGGACGCACACCGCCAGGACAAGCAGCGCCACAATGTTGGTCAGACGGATTCCATGCACGGTCAGCATGCATAAAGCCTAAACCAGATTGTGGCGCGATTCACACCCGGCTTTGTGGCATTAACGTCACTGATCAGTTGACCTTCGGGTCAAGCTCACCACTGTCGTAACGGCTGACCATATCCTCAAGCTTGATCGGTGTGATCTTGCTGGCGTTGCCCGCCGTGCCGAAGGCTTCATAGCGCTTCACGCAGACGTCATACATGCCGGCCAGCGCTTCCTTCATGAACTTACGCGGATCAAACTCCGCCGGGTTCTGGGCCAGGAAGCGGCGAACGGAACCGGTTGCGGCCAGGCGCAGGTCGGTGTCGACGTTCACCTTGCGCACACCGTGGCGAATGCCCTCGGCGATCTCCTCCACCGGCACGCCATAGGTCTCCGGGATCTCGCCCCCGTACTCGTTGATGATATCGAGCCACTCCTGGGGTACGGAGGAGGAACCGTGCATCACCAGATGGGTATCCGGAATGCGGGCGTGGATCTCCTTGATCCGGTCGATGGCGAGGATGTCGCCCGTCGGCGGACGGGTGAACTTGTAGGCCCCGTGGCTGGTGCCGATGGCGATGGCCAGGGCATCACAGTGGGTATCCTTGACGAACTGTGCCGCCTCTTCCGGGTCCGTCAGCATCTGGTCATGGCTGAGCTTACCGGCCGCGCCCACACCGTCTTCCTCGCCGGCTTCACCGGATTCCAGTGACCCCAGGCAGCCCAGCTCGCCTTCCACGGACACACCGCAGGCATGGGCCATCTCGACGGTCTTACGGGTTACGCCCATGTTGTAGTCGTAATCCATGGGCGTCTTGCCGTCCTCGCCCAGAGAGCCGTCCATCATCACGGACGTGAAACCAAGCTGGATGGCACGCTGGCACACCGCCGGACTGGAACCGTGGTCCTGGTGCACCGCGATCGGGATATGCGGCCATTCCTCGGCCGCCGCTTCCATCAGCCGGCGCAGGAAAGGGGCGCCCGCGTACTTGCGCGCACCGGCGGAGGCCTGAACGATCACCGGGCTGTCCGTCTTGTTCGCCGCCATCATGATGGCGCGCATCTGCTCAAGGTTGTTCACGTTGAACGCTGGAACGCCATAGCCGTGCTCGGCGGCATGGTCGAGCAGCTGTCGCATGGAAATCAGTGCCATGTCGGCCTCTCCTTAATATCAGGTCTGGTAGCGGCGCTCAGGCGCCGCGCTCCTCGAGTACGGCAACGGCCGGCAGCGTCTTGCCCTCTACGAACTCCAGGAAGGCGCCACCGCCGGTCGAAATATAGGAAATCCGGTCGCTGAGACCGAATTCGTCGATTGCGGATACGGTATCACCCCCACCCGCCAGAGAAAACGCATCGCTGCTGGCGATGGCATCGCCGAGCTTGCGGGTGCCATGGGAGAACGCCTCAATCTCGAACACACCCACCGGGCCGTTCCAGATGATGGTCTTCGCCCCCTTGAGCTCCTCGGCCAGGGCCGCGGACGTTTCCGGGCCAATGTCGAGGATCATGTCATCATCGGACACATCCTCCACCTTCTTGGTGGTGGCCTGCGCGCTCTCGGAGACCTCACTGGCCACGACCACGTCGGTGGGCTGGGCAATCTCGACCTTCTCCATCAGCGCCCGGGCCTCATCCAGCATGTCATGCTCACACAGCGACTTACCCACCGGCTTACCACTGGCCGCCAGGAAGGTATTGGTAATGCCACCGCCGACGATCAGTTTATCCACCACCTTCGACAGCTGCTCCAGCACCGTCAGCTTGGTGGACACCTTGGAACCACCCACGATCGCCACCACCGGCTTCTGCGGGTTATCCAGCGCCTTCGTCAGCGCATCCAGCTCCCCCGCCAGCAGTGGCCCGGCGCAGGCCTCCGGCGCAAACTTCGCCACGCCATGGGTTGAAGCCTGGGCCCGGTGCGCCGTGCCGAAAGCATCCATCACGAACACATCACACAGCGCCGCATACTTGCGGGCCAGCGTTTCATCATCCTTCTTCTCGCCCTTGTTGAAGCGCACGTTCTCACACAGGACGACTTCCCCCTCGGCAACCTCAACGCCATCGAGGTAGTCATCCAGAACACGCACCTCCTGACCCAGCAGCTCACCCAGCCGCTTCGCCACCGGCTTGAGCGAATCCTCCTCCGAGTAAACGCCCTCCTCCGGGCGCCCCAGATGCGACATGAGCATCACCCGCCCACCGGCATCCCGGGCTGCGCGAATCGTCTCCAGCGACGCCCGCAGACGGGCATCCCCTGTCACCTCACCATCCTTGATGGGCACGTTCAGATCCTCCCGGATCAGAACCCGCTTGCCCTTCAGATCCATGTCGGTCATGCGTTTAATGCTCATTGGTGCGATTCCTCAAAAGCGCGATTAACGATGAATTTTCAATACTTTAACCAAAGTCAGTCTTCCCGGAGCAGACCCCAGTACCGAGCCACATCCAGCATCCGATTCGCATACCCCCACTCATTATCAAACCAGCAAAGCACCTTAACCATCCGCCCCCCACTGACCCGGGTCTGCCCCGCATCCACAACCCCGGAGCGCGCATCATGGTTAAAATCCGTACTCGCCAGAAGCTCCTCCGTGTACCCGATGATCCCATCGAGCGACGACGCCGCCGTCTCCGCCAGCACCGCGTTCACCGAATCCGTATCCGTCTGCGAACGCACCGCCACCGTCATATCAATAGCCGACACATTGATGGTCGGCACCCGCACCGCCACCGAGCTGAACCGCCCCGCCATGGACGGCAGCAGCCGCTCAATGCCCCGAGCCAGCCCCGTATCAACAGGCACCATGTTATGAAAGGCACTGCGGGTGCGCCGCAGGTCCTGGTGATGGTAGGCATCAATCACCGGCTGATCGTTCATGGCCGAATGGATGGTCGTCGTGGAGCCCTGCTCGATCCCGTAGGCCGCGTCCAGAGCCTGGATGATGGGCACGATGCAGTTGGTGGTGCAGGACGCGTTGGAGACGATGCGATCCCCGGCGCTCAGGGTCTCATGGTTCACCCCGTAGACCAGGGTTGCATCCAGATCCGGATCCCCCGGCTGGGAGAACAGCACCCGGCCAGCACCGGCATCCAGATGCTTCCGACCCTGCTCGCGGGTGGCACCAAGGCCGGTGCAGTCGAGCACCAGATCAACGCCAATCTCACCCCAGGGCAGGTTCTGTGCCTCCGACTCCCGCACGATGCGGATGGGATCACCATCGACCACCAGCCCCAGGCCACTGACATCCACCTGACCGGCAAAACGGCCATGGGTGGTGTCAAAACGGGTCAGGTGCGCGATGGTCTCGGGGTCGGAAAGCTCATTGATAGCAACGACCTGAAGCTGGTCGCGGTAGCCATTCTCATAGAGCGCGCGCAGCAGGCACTGACCGATGCGCCCGTAACCATTGATCGCTACCCGAGCCGGCATCGGTCGCCCTCCGTTCACGCCATGTCGTCCAGCAGGGTTTCGCTGATGGCGAGCAGGTTATCCACGGTGAAGCCGAACGCCTCAAACAGCGGACCGGCCGGCGCCGACTCACCAAAGGTGGTCATACCAAGCACGCGCCCCTCCATGCCCACGTACTTGTACCAGTAGTCGGTAATGCCCGCTTCCACCGCAACACGGCAGGTGACCTCGGCCGGCAGCACCTTCTGACGGTACTCGGCGGG
>NZ_CAJXMA010000019.1:0-41126 GCF_913056445.1 uncultured Halovibrio sp. | reverse complement strand
CACCCTACCGGGCACCCCACCATACCGCTTCGGCCGTGGCCCTGGTCGGGGGTGGCAGCAGCCCGCGCCCCGGCGAGATTTCGCTGGCGCACCGGGGTGTGCTCTTCCTGGACGAGCTGCCGGAGTTTGACCGCAAGGTGCTGGAGGTGCTGCGCGAGCCCATGGAATCCGGTGAGATTGTCATTTCCAGGGCGAATACCCGGGTGACCTTCCCGGCCCGGTTCCAGGTGGTGGCTGCCATGAACCCGTGCCCCTGTGGCTATGAAGGGCACCCGGATATCGCCTGCCGCTGCTCGGCGCAGCAGGTGCTGCGCTACCAGAGCCGCCTCTCAGGGCCCCTTATGGACCGCTTTGATATGCACGTGGGCGTGCCTGTTCAGGACGGGCGCACACTGCTCCGCCCGGAGAAGGGCGAGACCAGCAGTGCCGAGGTGCGTGACCGGGTCAGCCGGTTGCGCACCCTCCAGCACCAGCGTGGTGCACTGAACGCGGAGCTGGCGGGCGATGCCCTGCACCAGGCCTGTGCCCTCGACAGCGAGGGTGAAACGCTGCTGGAGCAGGCCATGGGGCGGCTGGGGCTGTCCGCTCGGGCGCTGCACCGGGTGTTGCGGGTGAGCCGCACCATTGCGGACCTGGCCGGTGCGGAACGGGTGGAAAAGGCGCATCTGGTGGAGGCTCTGGGTTACCGATTGCAGTCCGGCGCCGAATCCGGATAATCCGTGGCCCAAACCCCAGAGCCGGAGGCCCCATGACTGATTCCAGCGACGACCTGGCCCGCAGCAAGGAACGATCCGTGCGCAGTTTCGTGCTGCGCGCCGGGCGCATGACCCGTGGTCAGCAGAACGCCTGGGACCGACTCTGGCCGCGCTATGGGCTCAGCCTGGCGGATGGCCCCATCGACCGGGAACGGGTGTTTGGCCGTCAGGCACCGCTGAACCTGGAAATTGGCTTCGGCATGGGCCAGTCGCTGGCCGAGATGGCCGAGGCGGCGCCGGAGCAGGATTTCATCGGCGTGGAGGTGCACAAACCGGGCTGCGGTGCACTGCTGATGGAGATGGAGGCGCGCGGTCTGGACAACATCCGCCTCTACCGGGCGGATGCCCTGGACGTGCTCAGCGAGGCGATTCCGGAGGCCAGCCTGGACCGGGCGCTGATCCTGTTCCCGGACCCCTGGCCCAAGAAGAAGCACCACAAGCGCCGCCTGATCCAACCGGATTTCGTTGGGACATTGCACCGCTACATCCGCCCAGGCGGCCTGCTGCACATCGCTACGGACTGGGAGCCCTACGCCGAGCACATTCTGGAAGTAATGAACGAGGCGCCGGGCTACCGGAACCTGTCAGAGGATGGCACCACGGTGCCGCGCCCGGCGGACCGGCCACTGACCAAGTTCGAGAAGCGGGGCGAGGCCCGTGGTCACGGTGTGGCCGATATGCTGTTCGAGCGTCAGTGACGCCAGTCTTCGGGCTGCACCGGCTGGCGCCGGGCGGCCCGGACCACCAGAAGACAGGCGCCACCCACCAGCAGCCCGGTGAACTTGACCAGGGTGGCGATGGCGGCCAGCTGTGGCCAGACTTCGGTTTCCGGCTGGTGGATGGCGGTGATCAGGAAGGCGTTCTCCGCCGCATCCCCCAGGGCACCGAGCACCAGCAGAACCTTCGCGAGGCGTCCGGCCTTGCGTTCCCGGATCCCCGGACGGTCGTACAGGAAGTGGTTGGCCAGGGCCACCAGGAAAACCGCATAGAGCCCGATGAACACGAAATCCACCCAGAGGGTGAGCTCCGGCAGGGGCGTGTGGTTGCGCTGCCACTGGCGGTGCAGCTGCTCGGCGCGTTCCGGCTCATCCGCCAGCTCATAGCTCATGACATGCTGGGGAATCTCAGGGGTTGCCAGGTACTGGTTGGTGAGCATCACCGCTACCAGGGCGGCACCGGTGAGCAGGGCCAGCCAGCGCAGCCTGTGCGACCAGGGCCGGGGTTCCACGCCGAAGAGTTTCATGGCACGAAGGCCTCCAGCACGTCGTTCAGGAAGCGCTGGCCCTGGTCGGTCACGGCCAGGCGCTGTTCATCCGCCACCAGCAACCCGCGCCTGCGGAGCTGTTCGAGCTGATCATGGATGCGCTCCAAGGGTAGGCCGGTTCGCTCTGGGAAGGAAGAGGTCGGCACACCGGCACTCAGCCGCAGGGTGTTCAGCAGGAACTCCAGCGGGCGATCCACGGGCTCCAGCTCTTGGCGGCCGGCGGTGCGGCTGCCGATGCGGTTGAGGTAGTCCTCGGGCCGGCGGGTCTTCCAGTAGCGTGTGATCTGGTCGGCCTCCGGGTCGGTCAGCTTGCCGTGGCCGCCGGCGCCGATGGCCAGATAGTCCCCGAAGCGCCAGTAGTTCAGGTTGTGCCTGCATTCCTCGCCAGGGCGCGACCAGGCCGAGACCTCATAGCGCTGCAGCCCGTGTTCCTGCAGGCAGGCTTCGCCGGCCTCCTGGATGGTGGCCAGGGTGTCCTCGTCCGGCAGCGTGGGCGGCTGCGAGTGGAATACCGTGTTGGGCTCGATGGTGAGCTGGTACCAGGAGATGTGGCCGGTGTTGAAGGCCAGGGCGGTCTCCAGGTCTGCGACCGCCTGTTCCGGTGTCTGTTGCGGAAGGCCATGCATCAGGTCGATGTTGATGCGCTCGAAGCCCGCGGCCTGGGCCGCTGTTACCGCCCGTGAGGCATCGTCACCGCCGTGGATCCGGCCCAGGCGCTCCAGGTGATCCGGGTCGAAGCTCTGTACCCCGAGCGAGAGGCGGTTGATGCCTGCCCTGCGAAAGCCGGTGAAGCGCGCCTCCTCCACGGTGCCGGGGTTGGCCTCCAGCGTTATCTCGTCGAGCCGGGATAGATCCAGACGGCGTGCCAGCGCCTCGAAAAGGCGTTCGTAGAACCCTGGCGACATGAGGGAGGGCGTCCCGCCGCCGATGAAAATGGCTTCAATGGGGCGGGTTTCCGGTGTCGTCAGGTCCGCATCCAGGTCCGCCAGCAGGGCGTCCAGGTAGTCGTCCTCCGGGATCGTCTGCGGCGCCGTATGGGAGTTGAAGTCGCAGTACGGGCACTTGCGCACGCACCAGGGCGTATGCACGTAGAGCGTCAGCGGCGGGGCGATGAAAGCCTCAGGCGACGCTGTCACCAAGGCGCTCCCTGAGCTCGGCCATGGCACGGCCGCGGTGACTGACCTGGGCCTTGCGCTGCGCTGGCAGTTCGGCGGCAGTGCAGCCTTCCTCGGGCACGAGGAACAGTGGGTCATAGCCGAAGCCACCACCCCCGGTCGTTTCACGGGCGATCCGGCCAGGCCACTGGCCGTGGCAGATCATGGGAATGGGGTCCTCGGCGGAACGCATCAGCACCAGTACACAGTGGAAGCGGGCGGTGCGTTCGGCGTCCGGCACGTTCGCCAGGGCATCCAGCAGTTTGCGGTTGTTGGCGTCATCGTCCGCCGGCTCGCCCGCATAGCGGGCGGAATAGACACCCGGAGCACCGCCCAGGGCATCCACCGCCAGCCCGGAGTCATCCGCCAGTGCCGGCAGGCCACTGATGCGCGCGGCATGGCGGGCCTTGATCAGCGCGTTCTCCACGAAGGTGGTGGCGGTCTCCTCGGGCGAGTCCACGCCAAGGTCCTTCTGGGCGCTGACCTCAATGCCCCAGGGCTGGAGCAGCCGGTTGAACTCGGCGATCTTGCCGGCGTTGTTGCTGGCCAGCACCCAGTGCCGATCACTCGTCATCATAGAGCTCCCGGGAAAAACGCACCGGCAGGGTTGTGGAATCCCCGTAGGGGGCCGGCTCAAGCTCAAAAATCAGGAGCTCACCCTGGCGGTACTGGAACTGGGCGAGGTAATAGACGGCGTCACCCTCCTGCACGCGCCGGAAGGACAGTTCCTTGGTCTGGCGGGCCTCATTGGTGAAGGTGCCCTTGATCTGGGCCGTGATGGGCTTGGGGGCATCGTCCCCGGAGGTCTTATGGACTGCGACATTGAGAAGGCCAACGGAACGGCTGCGGGTCAGGTCATATTCCCGGGCGACCTTCTTTTCCAGGAAGGTCGAAGGGATGACGGAGTAGTGAACCCGGTAGTTGTCGAACTCGGTGATGCCCTGGTTCTCGTCGGGTAGCGCATTGGCGAGCGGGCTGGCAAGCAGCAGGGCAAGGGCCAGGAGACGTTTTACCATGGATGACCTCCGTCAGCGGGTGACGCGATAGACCGCGATCTGCCCCAGGAAGTTGGGCCAGAGCCGATTGTACCAGCGGGAACGGTGGGCGTTGTCCACCACTGTCCGATCCTTGATACGGATCCGGTGCTCCTGGCACAGCGCCTCAAAATCGCGCACCGTGCACAGGTGGATATTGGGCGTATTGTACCATGTGTGCGGCAGGGTGCTGGACATGGGCATGCGCCCGTTCCAGAGCTGGTGCAGCCGCAGGCGCCAGTAGCCGAAGTTGGGGAAGGTCACGATGCCTTCACGCCCGAGGCGCAGCATTTCCGTCAGGGCGCGATCGGGGCGGCGCACGGCCTGAAGGGCCTGGGTCATGATCACGGTGTCGAAGGTCTGGTCCCGGAAGCTGTGCAGCCGGTCCTCATCCAGGTCCTGTTCGATCACGTTCACACCCTTGCGCACGCATTCTTCGATGTAGTCCGGGTTGATCTCCAGCCCGTAACCGACAACGCTCTTCTCGCGCTGGAGGTAGTCCATCAGGGTGCCGTCACCACAGCCCAGGTCGAGCACGCGGGAGCCGGGGGCCACCCAGGGTTCGATCAGCTTGAGATCAGCCCGCATCGCCGTGCTCCTTTGCTACCCGGTTCATGTAGGCCCGGAACAGGCTCTCGTAGCGCTCATTCGGCACCAGGAAGGCATCATGGCCCCAGTCGGAATCGATCTCCGCGTAGCTCACGTCGCGCCGGGCATCGACCATGGCGTTGACCAGCTTCTGGGAGTGCTCCGGGGCAAAGCGCCAGTCCGAGCTGAACGACAGCACCAGGAAGCGGCAGCGGGCCTCGGCCATGGCGCGGGTCAGGTCATTACCGAACTCCCGCGCCGGGTCGAAATAGTCCAGGGCGCGCGTCATCAGCAGATAGGTGTTGGCATCAAAGGACTCGGAGAAGCGCACCCCCTGGTACTGCAGGTAGCTCTCCACCTGGAATTCGACATCGAAGCCGAAGTGATAGGCGTGGTCGCGCAGCTCCCGGCCGAATTTCTCGCCCATGGAGACGTCCGACAGGTAGGTGATGTGCCCCACCATACGCGCGAGCATCAGCCCGCGCTGGGGAATGGCGTTGTTCTCCAGGTACCGCCCCTCGTGGAATTCCGGGTCCGAGGTGATGGCGCGCCTGGCCACCTCGTTAAAGGCGATGTTCTGGGCGGTCAGCCTCGGGGTGGCGGCGATCACCACAGCATGGCGGATCCGCTCCGGGTAGTGGATGGCCCAGTCGAGTGCCTGCATGCCCCCGAGGGACCCGCCGATAACCGCGGCCCACTGGTCAATGCCGAGGCGGTCGGCCAGCCGGGCCTGGCTCTTGACCCAGTCACGGACCGTGATCACCGGGAAATCAGGCCCGTAAGGACGGCCTGTATCGGGGTTTTCGGACGCCGGGCCGGTGCTGCCGTGGCAGCCCCCGAGGTTGTTGGGGCACACCACAAAGAACTTGTTGGTGTCGATGGGCTTGCCGGGGCCGATGCAGGCATCCCACCAGCCGGGTTTGCGGTCTTCACGGGAATGGTAGCCGGCGGCGTGATGGTGGCCGCTCAGGGCGTGACAGATGAGCACCGCGTTACTGGCATCCGCGTTCAGGGTGCCATAGGTCTCAAACACCAGATTGAATTCCGGCAGGGTATGGCCGGACTCCAGCCGGATGGGCTCCGGGAAGTGCAGGCTCTGTGGTTCGACAATGCCCACCGAGTCGGCGGCCTGGGATTCAGCAGCCATGAATGCGAAAAGGATCCTTCGGTGATGGACGGTTCCGGTCAGGCCGGGCAGTGTATCGAGGGGCCAGCCCTAAGGCAACTGTGCGCCGGGCGGTGGGGCAATCCCTTCCTCCAGTTTGCGCGCCACGCGCAGCTGCTGGTCCAGGGTCTCGCGCTGCTGTCGCAGCTTGTCCGCTTCGGCCTTCAGTTCCTTCTCGTCGTCCACGATATGGCGCAGCCGCTGGAACTGGGTCTCAAGGCGCTGTTTCTGCTGCTGGGTGTGCTGCAGCAGGGGCATCAGGGCTTCGCCCGGCCAGCGGTCAATGTCCTGCATGGTGCGGTGGATGATCTGGCGGGCCTCACTGACAATGGTGGTCAGGAACTGCTGGATCAGCCGGCTTTGCTGCATCAGCAGCGAGCGTGGGTCCCTGCGGAAGCGATCAGCGCGGCTGCGCAGGTCGCGCAGGGCAATCAGGTGCCTGCCCAGGCGCAGCGGCACCGGCTCCAGCGTGCGGTCATCGTCGCCGCTGGTATGGCGGCGGTAGATGGAGCCCACCATCTTCTCCGCCCGGCGGCCTTCCGCCATCAGGTTGTTGAAGTCATTCTCCAGCACCTCGAAAAGGGCATTCATGGCACTGGCCAGCCCCGGGGTGGTCCAGCTGCCTTCCAGGCGCTGGCGGGTGCGTTCAGCGTGCTGCTCAAAACGCTCGGGGTTGAGAATGCGCCGCAGCATATCGCCCTGGGAGGCCATGAGGCGCCGGCTGGATTTCAGGGTGATCAGCCGACGGTTGAAGAAGTCATAGTCGTGCCGGGTCTTCTCCGCCAGCTCTGCGATTTCCTGGCGGTCGGTGCCCTGGGCCTGCAGGAGTTCAAATTCCGCATCCAGTGATGCCTTCTGGTTCTCCAGCTCCGCCTGGTTGTCGCGGATCATGGAGCGCAGATCAGAGACCAGCTCGCTGCTGATCAGCTGTTCCCGGCGCCCGAGGATGCGTTCACTGACCAGCTCCTCCAGTTGCGCCACGCCGCTTTTGCGGCGCAGCCCGTCGTCATCGCGGATGCGAGCCAGCAGACCCTGTTTGGCGGAGACAGGCAGCACATCCTCCATGCCGAGGCCGAGCTGGCGGGCGGTGGTCTCGCGTACCCGTTCGATGGCGTTGCCGGTATGGTCACTGCCGGACGGGTCATCCCACAGCACATCGATCTTGTTGAGGATCGCGAAACGCCCGGCGCGGTGATCCGCATCCCGGGTGTCGATGTGTTCATTCCATATGGTCATGTCGCTGGCCGTAACGCCGGCATCCGCCGCCAACAGGAAGACTACCGCCTGGGCTGAGGGCAGCATGGAGACGGTCAGCTCCGGTTCCGAACCCAGCGCATTGAGGCCCGGGGTATCCAGGATCCGCAGGCCACGCTCAAGGATCGGATGCTGGAGGCTGATCAGGGCATGGCGCCAGGCGGGAATGAGCACCTGCGCGGGGTCGTCCGGAGAGGCATCAAGCATGGCATCGTTGAAGCCCAGATCCGCCGCCTCGGCGCGCGGGACAGTGCGTGTCTCTGCAACCCGGGCCAGTGTGGCCGCCATGGTCTCCGTGTCGGCCGGGTCAAGTGTCACAGTCTCCCAGGCACCCGACTCGTGACGCAGCTGCTGCAGGGACATGGCGCCGTTCCGGGTCTCGATGGGCAGCAGCATCAGGTAACTGGTGCGGGCGTGCCGGTCGTAGAACAGCTCCGTGGGGCACATGGTGGTGCGTCCGGCCTCAGATGGCAGCAGCCGCTGACCGTGACCGGCGAAGAAAAGGGCATTGATCAGCTCGGTCTTGCCCCGGGAATATTCGCCCACAAAGGCGATGGTCAGTTCGTCCTCCACCAGGAGGCGGATGCTGCGCTGGAGGTGGCGTTCAATATCCCCTTCAAGCAGCTCGTTGAACTGGAGCCAGCGCCGGTAACGTGTGATGTTCCGGACCAGTTCCTTTTTCCAGCTGTGGTAGGCCTCAACCTGATCCGTGAGGGTAACTGCATCTGCCATCATAGGCCCCTGAGCTTCCGGAATCCGTTTGACGGGATTTTGCGGAAGTATAGAACGTCCCTGAACAAGGGGCATGTAATGCCCCTGTGCCTTTATGTTTCGGTTTGAATACGCGGGTTCGTCAGAACGGCATGCCCGCTGCCTGCTGGAGGTTGCTCATCACCACCTGGACCATGTTCAGCACCAGGAAGACCAGGATCGGCGACAGGTCGAGCCCGCCCATGGGGGGCAGCAGGTTGCGGAACGGCGCCATGATGGGTTCGGTGATCTGGTGGATGATCTGGATGCCGGGGTGCGGATTGCCGGGCGCCAGCCAGCTGATCACGATCATGCCGATGATGGCGAAGAAGTAGATGGTCAGCACCAGGCTGATCACCTTGAGCAGCCCCCAGACCAGCAGTGCCAGCGGCGGGAAGGCGTAGCCGGCGAGGCTGAGGATGATCAGGTACATGAGGGCCTGGAAAAGGATGGCAACAATCAGCGAGGCGCCGTCAAAGCGCTTGACCGGCGGGACCACCTTGCGCACGGGATCGGTGACCGGATTGGTGGCCTTGGCGATGAACTGGCTGATGGGGTTGAAGAAGTCCACCTGACAGAGCTGGAACAGGAACCGGAGGATCAGCAGTGTCAGGTAGAAGGTGGTGAGCATCTGGAGGGATGAAACCAGGATTTCGGTGCCCATGGGTATCTCTGCTCCTTAAAGCGAATTCTGGCCCGGAGGCTTCGCGTGGTCTGAACAAGGGGTAGCCGGGAGTCCTGTCCGGGAAGCTCTGGAGCCATGGATGGCGGAAGAGCAGCGTACAGGGATGTATTTACAGCGTTTCCCGGACAGGACTCCCGGCTACCCCGTTGGCAACGTGTTAAGTGGCCTGGATTATAAAGCTTTTTTCAACTGCTCCGACAGCTCCGCCGAACGCGTCTTCGCCGCGTTGAACGCCTTTTTCACGATATCCCTTATGCCGCCTTTCTCGAGGGCATCCACCGCCTGTTCCGTGGTACCACCGGGGGACATGACGTTACGCCGCAGCTGCTCCGGCGCCTCGTCGCCACGGGAGCACATCTCCGCCGCGCCCGCCATGGTCTGGATGGCGAGCTGGCGGGCGGTGTCCGGGTGGACGCCAGCGTCGATCGCCGCCGCCTCCATGGACTCCACCAGCAGGTAGCAGTAGGCGGGCCCGCTGCCGGAGAGGGCGGTGACGGCGTGCATCTCTTCTTCCCGCTCGAGCCAGACGGCGAGGCCGATACTGCTGAAGATATCCGTCACGGTGTCACGCTGTTCCCGGGATACGCCGTCCGTGGCATAGAGCGCGGTCGCGCCCTTGCCGACCAGTGACGGCGTGTTGGGCATGCAGCGGACCATGGGCACGTCACCGCCGAGCCAGTTGCCGATGGTTTCCGAATCCAGCCCGGCGGCGATGGAGACAGCCAGGGGGCGGGTGTTCTGGACCACGCTGGCGATGTCCTGGCAGGCCTCCGCCATGATCTGGGGCTTCACCGCCAGGATCAGGATGTCCGCTTGGCTGGCGCAGTGGCGGTTGTCCGTGGTGGTATAGATACCGAAGTCGTCGCGCAGGCTCTGAAGGTGCTTGTCCTCCGGTGCGCTGGCCCAGATCCGCGAGGGGTCATAGCCGTTGGCGACCAGGCCGCCCAGGATGGCGCGGGCCATGTTACCGGCGCCGATGAACGAAATGGCGGGTTGCTGCGGATCCTGTTGCATCACTGAGCCTCGTAGTCGCGGGGTCCGAAAAGGGCGGTGCCCAGGCGCACGATGGTCGCGCCCTCGGCGATGGCGGCTTCCAGGTCGCCGGACATGCCCATGGACAGAGTGTCCAGAGCCCCATTATCCACGCCGCGCCTTACCTCAGCCAGCAAACCGGCCAGTTCACGGAAGCGCTCACGCTGCACCGCCGCCGGATTGGCCGGATCCGGAATCGCCATCAGCCCCCGCAACCGGCACCCTTCAAGCCCACTCAGCTCCTGCGCCAGCCCCGGAACCTCCTCCGGCCGAACCCCCGACTTCGTCGGCTCATCATCAATGTTCACCTGGATGCAGAGGTTCAGCGGCGCCATCCCCTCCGGGCGCTGCTCACTCAGCCGCCGCGCCACCTTGGCGCGATCAATACTGTGCACCCAGCTGAAATGCTCCGCCACCGGCCGCGTCTTGTTCGACTGCAGCGGCCCGATGAAATGCCACTCCAGATCCGGCAGATCCGAAAGCGCCTCAATCTTGTCCAGCGCCTCCTGAATGTAGTTCTCCCCAAACGCCTTCTGCCCCGCCTCGGCGGCCTCCCGGAGCAGTTCCGCCGGCTTGGTCTTGGACACGGCCAGCAGCTGCACGCCTGCCGGATCCCTTTCAGCCTCTTCTGCCGCGGAACGGATGCGCGTGGCTGCCTTTTCGAGGTTCTCTGCTATGCTGATCATTGGCTCTGCCCGGGGGAATGTGACGGCTCATAAAGTAACGTCTGCCCCTGTAAAAACCAAGGCGAGGCTGGCGTCTGGCTCGTAGTCCGGGCGTTTTCGCAACGCTTGGGGCGGTGAGGTCGGCAGGCCTTGGCGGGAAGCTCTGGAGCCATGGATGGCGGAAGAGCAGCGTACAGGGATGTATTTACAGCGTTTCCCGACAAGGCCTGCCGACCTCATCGCTGCAACAAACCCCGAAGTCTTTCTGCGATGTTCTATCTGAGGGCACCATGGATATAACCGAACTGCTTGCGTTCTCCGCCAAACAGGGCGCATCCGACCTCCACCTCTCCGCCGGCCTGCCTCCCATGATCCGGGTGGACGGCGACGTCCGGCGAATCAACCTGCCGCCCATGGAGCACAAGGAAGTGCACCGGCTGATCTACGACATCATGAACGACAAGCAGCGCAAGGACTACGAAGAGTTCCTCGAGACTGACTTCTCCTTCGAGGTCCCCGGTGTCGCCCGCTTCCGTGTCAACGTCTTCAACCAGAACCGCGGCGCCGGCGCCGTCTTCCGGACCATCCCCTCCAAGGTCCTGACCATGGAAGACCTCGGCATGGGCCAGGTGTTCAAGGACATCTCCTCCAACCCGCGCGGCCTGGTGCTGGTCACCGGCCCCACCGGTTCGGGTAAGTCCACCACGCTGGCCGCGATGATCGACTACATCAACGAGACCCGATACGACCACATCCTCACCATCGAGGACCCGATCGAGTTCGTGCACGACTCCAAGAAGTGCCTGATGAACCAGCGGGAAGTCCACCGCGACACACTCGGTTTCAACGAATCCCTGCGCTCCGCGCTGCGTGAGGACCCCGACATCATCCTGGTCGGCGAGCTGCGGGACCTCGAGACCATCCGTCTGGCCCTGACCGCGGCTGAGACCGGCCACCTGGTATTCGGCACCCTGCACACCACCTCCGCCGCCAAGACCATCGACCGCGTAGTGGACGTATTCCCGGCTGAGGAAAAGGCCATGGTACGCTCGATGCTGTCGGAATCCCTACAGGCGGTGGTCTCCCAGGCACTGCTGAAGAAAAACGGTGGCGGCCGGGTTGCCGCGCACGAGATCATGATCGGCAACTCGGCCATCCGGAACCTGATCCGCGAGGACAAGGTGGCGCAGATGTACTCCGCCATCCAGACGGGCGGTCAGCTGGGCATGCAGACCCTGGACCAGCACCTGCAGAACCTGCTGCAGAAGGGCACCATCTCCCGCGAGGAGGCCCAGGCCAAGGCCAAGATGCCGGACAATTTCTGATAAGGGGCGGGGAATACGGTCATGGAACTCGAAAAGCTGCTCAAGGTTGTAGTCGATAAAAACGGCTCCGACCTGTTCATCACCACCGGTGTGCCGCCGAGCGTCAAGATCAACGGGCGCATCGTGCCGGTCACCAAGGAACCACTGACGCCGGAGAAAACCCGGGAGCTGGTGTACGGCTCAATGACGGACAAGCAGGCGCGGGAGTTCGACGAGAACAACGAATGCAACTACGCGCTCAGTGCCCGGGGTATCGGGCGCTTCCGTGTCAGCGCCTTCTTCCAGCGCAACCTGTGCGGCATGGTTCTGCGCCGGATCGAGACCGAGATTCCACAGCTGGACGACCTGGGCCTGCCCGACATCATCAGTGAGCTGGCCATGACCAAGCGGGGCCTCATCATCTTCGTGGGTGCCACCGGTACGGGTAAGTCCACCTCGCTGGCGGCGATGCTCGGCTACCGCAACCAGAACAGCCGCGGGCACATTGTCTCGGTGGAAGACCCCATCGAGTTCATCCACCAGCACCGCGGGTGTATTGTCACCCAACGCGAGGTGGGGGTGGATACGGACTCGTTCGAGACCGCGCTCAAGAACACCCTGCGCCAGGCGCCGGACGTCATCCTCATTGGCGAGGTGCGTACCGCCAAGACCATGGAATACGCCGTCACGTTCGCCGAGACCGGCCACCTGTGCCTGGCCACCCTGCACGCCAACAACGCCAACCAGGCGCTGGACCGGATCATCAACTTCTTCAACCCGGAAGTGCACAACCAGATCTGGATGGACCTGTCGCTCAACCTCAAGGCCATCGTGGCCCAGCAGCTCATCCCCACGCCGGACGGCAACGGCCGGGTCGCGGCGATCGAGGTGCTGATCAATACACCGCTGGCCCAGGACATGATCCGCAAGGGCGAGGTGGACAAGCTCAAGGACCTGATGACCAAATCCGGCGAGGCGGGCATGCAGACCTTCGATCAGGCGCTGTACCACCACTACGCCGACGGCCGGATCACCTACAAGGATGCCCTGGCCCATGCGGACTCGGCCAATGACCTGCGCCTGATGATCAAGCTCGGGGCCGATGCGGCCACGGCAGACGAACTGTCCAGCTCGGTGGACAAGCTCTCCATCCAGGACGATGGGTAACGCCCTGCTGGCGGAGCTGCTGACCGGGTTTGCCGTTGGGGGCATGCTGGCCATGGCGGGTGTGCTCATGCAGGTGCTGCTGCGCACGCCCCTGGCGGAGCCCTATGTTCTCGGTGTTTCCGGCGGGGCCGCCAGTGCCGGTCTGGTCTGCATGCTGCTCGGGCTGGGCGGCTGGTGGATCTCCGGTTCCGCGTTGGTGACGAGCCTCTTCTCCCTGGCAGTGGTGTTTCTGGTCGGCGGCGGTGATGCCCGGGTGCCCCGGGAACGGCTGCTGCTGACCGGGGTCGTGATGGCCGCTGGCTGGAGCACGGTCATCAGCTTCCTGCTGGCGATGGAATCCAGCGCCTCCGTGCACGACATGCTCTACTGGTTGATGGGCGACCTGACCCGTTCCATCTCCCCCTGGTGGGGCCTGGTCGCCCTGGCGCTGGCACTGGTGGCCGGCTGGGTCATGGCACCGGCACTGGATCTGCTGGTGCGTGGCGATGAACAGGCTGCGGTGCTGGGCGTGGAGGTGCACCGGGTGCGCCTGGTGTGCTACGTCCTGGCGGCGGTACTGACAGCCCTGGCGGTGACGCTGGCCGGGCCCATCGGTTTCGTCGGTCTGGTGGTGCCGCACCTGGTCCGGCTCCGTGTCGGCGCGCGCCACCGGATACTGCTGCCGTTCTCGGTTCTGGTGGGCGGTATCTATCTGACGGGCCTCAATGCGATCGCCGGTCTGCCGCTGATCCCGGGGTCGATTCCGGTCGGCATTCTCTCGGCGATCGTGGGCATTCCCGTATTTCTCTACATGCTGCAGCGCACAAGGATCGGTGGCTGATGGCATCACTGCAGCTGGATGGGCTTGTGTTCGGGCATCGCGGCCAGGCGCTCACCAGGCCAGTGACGGTGGAGGCCCGATCCGGGGAATTCTGGGCCGTCCTGGGCGAGAACGGCTCCGGTAAAAGCACGCTTATGGCCACCCTGGCGGGGCTTGTGCCGCCGCTGGCAGGACAGGTTGCTGTCGACGGCGTGAACCTCCGGCGCATGCCGCGCAAGGTCCTGGCCCGCCGGCTCGGTCTGCTCCTCCAGCACCAGGACGTGGCTTTTCCCTATTCCGTGCGCGAGACGGTCAGTGCCGGGCGCTATGCCCACAGGCCGCCGTGGCGGCCGCTGCGCCCGGAGGATCACGCCGCGGTTGAACGCGCCCTGGAGGAGACCGGCCTGCTGGAGCTCGCCGAGCTTCGGGCGGACCAGATCTCCGGCGGCGAGCAACGCCGCGTGGCCATTGCCACCCTTCTGGCACAGGAGCCCGGCGCCCTGCTTCTGGATGAGCCCGTCAACCACCTGGACGTGCGCCATGAGGTGGCCCTGATGGACCGCTTCCGGGACTATGCGGACGACGGGCGGCTGATCATGGTCTCGCTGCACGATGTGAATCTCGCCAGCCAGTACGCGGACCGCCTGCTGATGCTGTACGCTGACGGCACCTGGGAGGCCGGTAATACGGCGGAACTGCTGACCGAGGACCGGCTGGAACACCTCTACGGGGTTCCCCTGAAGGAAGTCGGCTCGGACGAGACGCCCTTCTGGGTGCCACTGGGCCACCGCAAACGGAGCCGACGATGAGCAACCGGACACTGATCCTGGGCGGTATCCGCTCAGGCAAGAGCGCCCTGGCCGAAGCCGAGGCAGCTGCCTGCGGCCGGCCTGTGGTGTACGTGGCCACAGCCACTGCTGATGACGGCGAAATGGTCGACCGGATCGCCCGTCACCAGCAGAGGCGGCCGGATGACTGGGGGCTGGATGAGGAGCCGGTGGCGTTGGGCGGCGTCCTGGCAAGACACCGGGAAGAAGCACCCTGCCTGCTGATTGACTGCATGAGTCTCTGGCTGGGCAACCTTCTGGGAGAAGAGGAGGGCGCGCTGGAACGCGAGCGCGAGGCCTTTCTGGCCCAGCTGGAACGCTACCCCGGGCCGCTGGTGATCGTCAGCAACGAGGTGGGGCTGGGCGTGATCGGCATGGACGCACTGACCCGCCGCTTCTGCGATGAAATGGGCTGGCTCAACCAGGCGCTGGCCCAGCGCTGCGATCAGGTGGTGCTGTCGGTGGCCGGGCTGCCCCAGGTTCTCAAGGGTTCCCCGGCTGGTGGGCAATCAGGCAGCTGAGCCACTCGCTGGTTTCCGCGATCCGGTCCATCCGGATCCGGCTGCGGCAGGCAAAGGGCACGGACACGGCACCCATGGCATGCTCCAGCGGCGTTGCCATGACCATCCCCAGGATCATGCGGATAACCCCGCCATGGCACACCAGCAGTGTACGCTGACCCTCCAGCTGTTCCCGCCAGTGCATCATGGCGCCCTCAACCCGCCGGTAGAAAACGCCGATGTTCTCACCCCCCGGCGGAGGGCAGTGGACCGGATCCCGCCAGAACGCCTGCAGCGCTTCCGGGGTCTCCCGGGCGATCGCCTCCGGCGAGTGCCCGTCCCAGTCACCAAAGCTCATCTCGCGCAGGTCTGGCTCCTCCAGCAGGGGCAGGCCCCGGGCCTCGGCCACCGAGGCGGCAAAATCGGCACAGCGTTTCAGGGGGGAGGTCAGAACCGCATCCCACTGATCCGATTCAAAAACCTGCGCCTGCATCTGCTGCCAGCCCTGGTCACTCAGCGGGTCATCGATCAGGCCGCGGTACTTGCGGCCGCCTTCCGGCTCGCCATGGCGGATCAGGTCGAAAAAGGTGCCCGGTTGCTCGGCGCTGTCAGCCATCGCTTACTCCCGCTTCCGTGAAGGTTGCCATCTCATTGTGGAGCGCACAGGCAGAGCGTAGCACTGGAACGGCCACGGCGGCACCGCTGCCTTCGCCCAGGCGCATGTCCAGGTCCAGAACCGGCGTGGCCCCCATGGCGCTAAGCAGGTAACGATGGCCGGTCTCGCGGGACTGGTGGGAGAAATGCAGCCAGGCCATCAGGTTCGGGCTCAGGTGCGTTGCGGCCAGGGCGGCCGCGGTGACGATGAACCCATCCACCAGGACCGGGATTCCCCGGTGGGCCGCACCGATCATGGCGCCGGCAAGCGCGGCGATCTCAAAGCCGCCGAGCGAGGCGAGGGCATTGAACGGGTCCGTGTCGCTGCCGTGGCGCTGCAGGGCCGCCCGGATGCGGCGGGCCTTGCGGGCCACGCCAACCTCATCCAGCCCGGTTCCCGGGCCGACGAGCTCCTCCACACGGGCCCCGAGCAGCAGGCTGGCCAGAGCGGAGGCACTGGTGGTGTTGCCGATGCCCATGTCACCGCCGATGAACAGTTCCGCCCCAGCTTCCGAGGCGCGTGCCGCCGAGCGGTCGCCAGCCTCCAGGGCCTGTTCCAGCTGCTCCGCCGTCATGGCGGGTTCCTTCATGAGATTGCCGGTGCCTGCCGCAATCCATTCGTCCGTCACGCCCCGATCGTCCGGCAGCGGGTGGGCCACGCCCAGATTGACCACCTCCAGCGAGGCGCCCAGCTGGCGGGCCAGAACGCTGATGGCCGCGCCGCCGGCAGCAAAGTTGGCCACCATCTGGGCCGTCACTTCCTGGGGAAAGGCCGAGACCCCGTCGGCCGCAATGCCATGGTCCGCGGCGAAAACCGCCACATGCACCCGGTTCACGGCCGGGCGGTCGCGGTGCTGCTGGGCACAGAGGTGGCAGGCCAGTGCTTCCAGCTGCCCGAGTGAGCCCGGTGGCTTGGTCAGCTGCTGCTGGCGGGCCAGGGCCCGGTCATAGTGGGCGCGGGAAGGTTGCGGAAGGGGCAGCTGCCAGAAGGGGTCGGTCATCATTCAGTATCGCATTGCTGAAATGGGTGCACCTTACTCCGAAGACTGCGGGAGTGCCAGGGTGGCGCCTTTACCGGGCACTGTCCGGGCTATAGAATCCCCGTTCGATCCATCCGATTGCCCGGGACACCTCATGGCCACTGACGCGAAGACGGACACCTATCGGCTCAACCCCGATCAGGTGAAAGCCGAGTTCTTCCAGTTATTGCCCATTGCGGTTTTCGTAACCGTATTCGGTATCGCGTTTGGTCTGGCGGCCGGGCAGGCGGGGCTTCTGCCGTGGCAGGCGGGCCTGATGAGTGTCACCGTCTTCGCCGGTGCCGCCCAGTTCGCGGCTTTGGGGCTCTGGGGGCAGGAGGTCTCGCTGATTCCCCTGGTCGCCATAGTGCTGGCGATCAACTCCCGTCACATCCTCATGGGCGCCTCGCTCTACCCCGTGCTCCGCAAGCTCCCGCCGGCGCGGCGTTACGGCATACTGCTGGTGCTGACCGACGCCAACTGGGCGCGCTCCTTCCAGCAGTATCAGGCCGGGCGCGAGAATCTGGAAGCCATCCTCGGTGGTGGTCTGGTGCTTTGGATGGCCTGGGTGGCGGGTACCCTCTTCGGTGGCTATTTCGGCGGGCTTGTTCAGAACCCGGAAGCCTTCGGGCTGGATATGGTGCTGGGATGCTTCCTGTTGACCATGGCACTGGGCGGGCCGAAATCACGGCGGATCCTGGTGGCGTGGACGGTGGCGGGCATCTCGGCGGTGCTCGCCTGGCGATGGCTGCCGCCGCACACCCATGTGATCGTGGGCGCGCTGGCCGGCGGCGTTGTGGGTCTCTTCTGGCTGGAGCCGCATCATGACCAGTATTGAGACCACAACCCTCGGCATCCTGGCCATCATTCTCATCATGTCTCTGGTGACCCTGGGCACCCGTTTCGGGGGCGCCTTCCTGATGGCACGGGTCCCCCTGAGCCGCCGGGTGGAGAGCTTCATCAATGCCATGGCCAGCTCCGTTCTGATCGCCATTGTCGTGCCCATGGCCTTCGCCGGGGATCTGGGTGCCAAGGCGGCGCTGCTGACCACGGCGGTGATCATGGTTGCCACGGGCCGCTCCCTGCCGGCCATCGGCGCAGGGTTCGTAGCGGCGGCGCTGGTGCGGCAGTTTCTGTGATGGCAGTGGCGCTTCTGAGCTGCCTGCTGGCCCTCGTTCTGGATTTTCTGGTGGGCGAGCCCCGCCGGTGGCATCCACTGGTAGGCCTGGGCTGGTATGCGGACCGTATTGAAGCTGCGCTGAATCCCTCTGGGCGGGGCGGCATTCTGGCTGGCGGGCTGGCAACCGTGCTGGTGGTGCTGCCGGTGATCGGCGTTGCCCTGGTGGCGTCGGCGCTGCCGTGGCCCTATGGGCTGGTCGTGGCGGTGATTCTTCTGTGGGTCTGCATCGGCCACAGCAGCCTGGCGGAGCACGGTATGGCGGTTTACCAGCCACTGATGGATGAGGATCTGGAGACGGCCCGTGAACGTGTGGGCATGATGGTCAGCCGCAATACCCGGGGGCTGGATGAAGAAGCCATCGCCAAGGCTACGACGGAATCCCTGCTGGAGAATGGCGCGGATGCGATCTTCGCGAGCCTCTTCTGGTTCCTGATTGCCGGTCTTCCGGGGCTGTTGCTGCATCGGGCCGTGAATACACTGGACGCCATGTGGGGCTACCGCAGCGACCGGTTCAACCGCTTTGGCAGGGTGGCGGCCCGGCTGGATGATGCCCTGAACTGGGCTCCCGCACGGCTGACCGCGCTGGGGTACGCGCTTGCGGGCCGCACGCGGATGGCACTGAGGTGCTGGAAAACCCAGGCACGGGCATGGGAGAGCCCCAATGCCGGTCCGGTGATGGCAGCCGGCGCGGGCGCGCTGGGCGTATGGCTTGGCGGGCGTGCGCCCTATCACAACGGTTGGCGTGAGCGGCCTCTGCTCGGCCATGGCGAGCTGCCCGATGCGCTTACCATCCCATCCGCCATCACGCTGATCCAGCGCAGTCTTGTGCTCTGGATGCTTGCGGTGGCCATCGTGACGGTGCTGGTGGAAGCTCTGGGCCGGGGAGGGCTGTGGTAATGGCAACACACGGTGGCCGACTGAACCAGGCGGTACAGCAGTGGGGGATTCCCCGCGGCCAGTGGGTGGACCTTTCGACTGGCATCAACCCCTGGCCGTGGCCGGTTCCAGCGGTGCCGGCTGAAGTCTGGCAGCGGCTCCCGGAGGAGGACGACGGTCTACCGGCTCAGGCACGGCACTGGGCCGGTGCGCCGCCCGATGCCGGATGTCTTCCCGTGGCCGGAACCCAGGCCGCGATACAGGCCCTTCCCCGATTAAGGGCCCCGGGGCGCATCGGCGTGCCGGACCCGGGCTATGCTGAACACGCCGAAGGGTGGCGGGCTGCCGGGCATGGGGTTATCCCGTTCACGACCCTGCCCAGCGATGAGGAGCTGGCCGCGCTGGATGCGCTGGTCTGGATCAATCCCAACAACCCCACAGGGGAGCCGGTGATGGCCCGTGATCTGATGGCCTGCCACGAGCAACTGGCGGCCCATGGGGGCTGGCTGGTGGTGGATGAAGCCTTTATCGACGCGGAGCCGACTCAGACATTGGTGCCTGAGACGGGGCGTGAAGGACTGGTGGTGTACCGTTCCATGGGCAAGTTCTTCGGGCTGGCAGGCCTGCGGGCCGGACTGATGTTCGGACCTGGCGGGCTCTGTGGCTCGCTTGGTGAGCTGCTTGGCCCCTGGGCTGTCAGCCACCCCGCACGCTATCTGACGCAGCAGGCCCTGTCGGATACGGCCTGGCAGAAAGCCGCTGCAAGCCAGCTTCATCACGGGCACGACCGCCTCGTCGCACTGCTCAGGAGCGCCGGGCTGGCTCCCCGGGGCAGTGCGCCGTACTTTGCGTACTGCCCCCATGATGAGCCTGGGCGGGTCGCAGAGGCGCTGGCCGCGCAGGCGGTGCTGGTGCGTGTGTTCGAGGCGCCGCCCGCCCTGCGCTTTGGCCTGCCTGGGGCAGAGCCCGAATGGGAACAGCTGGCGCGTGCGCTCCAGACCCTCTAGCGGTAGAACCGGGACATTTCCTGGAGCACTTCCTTGATAGTGCGGGGATCCGGCCGGAACTCCGGCGCCGGATTGAGCTCATCGTCCACGGTTTCCACCCGGCCTGAGGCATACTGAACAATCCGGTGATCGTCCAGTAATACCGCGTAGTCCATGTAACTGTGGGCAATGCTCCAGTCCCGTTCGCGCTTCTGGAACAGGCCGTTGCCGGTGGCATAGGTCTCCGGGGCCGTGGCGCTGCAGCCAAGGGCCCTGCCCATGAGCGTAGGGGCAACATCGAAGTTCTCAGTGCGGTACTCAATGGTGCGGCTGTCACGTCCCGGCCAGTGCACGATCATGGGGGTGTGCAGCTGGTACTGCCCGAAGTTGCTGCCGTGGCCCCAGTAATTCTTTCCGTATTCGTTGAACTCCTGGCCATGGTCCCCGGTGATCATGACGATGGTGGAATCCAGAAGGTCCCGGTCACGGAGGTCGGAAAGCACGCGCCCGACCTGATTGTCCACGAAATGCAGGGTGGACTTGTAGTTGTTGCGCATCAGTTCCGGGTTGAAGTCCGGGCCCAGGGCCAGCTTGTTCACCGGATCCCAGTACGGCTGGAATTTCACCGGATAATCGTCCGGCACCCGGTGGTTGTGTGGTGTGTCGTAGAACAGGAACCCGAAGAATGGCTCACCGGTGCTGGCCTCACTCTGCTGCGCAGTGAAGTCCAACCAGTCATTGGTGATGCGGGTGTCACGGTCCCAGGGTTTGTCGCCGGGTGTTTCCAGGCGCAGATCGTCCACAGAAGCGAAGACGTTCTTGGTGAACGCGGGGCTGATCAGCGGCGCGGAGCTCAGGATCTTCATCCGGTAGTCCAGTTCCTGCATGCGCGTAATCATCACCGGCGGCTGTTTGGCGGTGGTGAACGCCTCCCAGTAGCCGCTGGGCAGTGAATAGAACAGGGTGAAAATGCCCGGCTTGGTGGCATTACCATTGCTGTAGTGATCCGTGAACTGCAGGCTCCTGCCCGCAAATTCATGGATGTTCGGCATCCACCGGGGATCGACCATGTCGCCGCGGGCGCCGTCTATCGCGATCACCAGCACGTTGGGGCGTTCGGCCGGCCTTTCACAGCTCAGGGGCTCGGTGGGGTAATCCAACTGGCCACCGCCGCCGCCAGTGGTGAGCGCGCTGGCGGCGCTCTGTTCCCGGATGGCCTCGGGGTCCACCAGTCCGTTCTTTTCCATGAAACGCTTGGCGGTTGCGCCGTAATACAGCGGCATGGCCCGGGTGATTGAGGTGATGCGGCTGTCGTGGTTGGCATCCGCCCAGGCGTGCCAGCCGTGCACAACCAGCTGGCCGGCAAAGACGGTGGCAATACCGAGTGCCAGCCAGCGCCCCCGTGGCCGCCGCCGGAACAGGAAGATGCCCATGACCAGCTCCAGAAGCAGCAGCCCGAGCGTCGCGCCGCCGGCTATGGCCCACATCTGCCAGGGAAAGGCAAAGATCTGGGTGCCGCCCTTAAGGGCCATATCCAGAACAAATCCGGAGAGATGGAAACGGAACTGGGCATAGGTGACGGTATCAATCAGCAGGAGCCCGAGAGCGCCCGTTGCATACACTGTCCCCAAAGCGATGAGCAGCCGGCGGCTGGGGATGAGTCCGATCACCAGCAGCGGCAGGCCGGCGACCAGTGCCAGCAGCGGGAACTGCGCCAGGTACAGGAAGGTGACATAGATGCCGGTGGTACCGTCTGGAATGGTGATCCAGGGCAGATAACGCAGGCCAACCAGAAGAGCCAGTACGCCATTGGCTAACAGAAACCAGCCGGTCCAGCTCAGGCGTTGCCCGAGTTCCCTGAGTTGAGTTTTCAGCAAATCCCTTCCATCCAATGTCCAGTGTTAATCGTCAGGCGGCCTATGATAGCCAGCGCCAGGTGGAAGTCCAAGCCGCCCGTCATCCGTACTTCCCGTGCCCGGTGGCTGGTTCTGGCATTCATGGCTGAGTTGACCCGGTCATGGGCCCTTGGTAGGGTTCGATCCACTTTCAGGTGTCCCTGCTGTGGCAGGGATGAAACGGGAAGCCGGTGAGCTGCATGAAGCAGCGAGGCCGGCGCTGCCCCCGCAACGGTGATTGAGTCAAAGGCGGCCATCACGCCACTGTGCCGGAGAAGCATGGGAAGGCGGTCGCTGGGGATGCCATGGGCATCCGCTCATCAGCCCGTAGACCGGCCTGAAGGGATCGCCATGCGTTGCGGAGGGCAACGACAGGCCGGCCGGATCTTCCCCCGCGGCTCACGCTGCGCACTATTCAACCTCCCGCCGCCTGTCACCCTGAGTCTGCCCCCGCGACGCGTCCAGCAATGCTGTGCGGGGAAGCGCAGCAGGCAACAGGGAGTTACACCATGACCAACCGACAGGCCATTCTGCCTCTGGCAGCTGCAATAAGTCTTAGCGCATCCGTTTCTACGGCCCAGGAGGCGGACGGGATTAACCGGGTTGCCGCTTTCAATATGGATCCTCTGGTTGTTACCTCGACGCTTGGCGTTGAGACCGCTAGTGAGAGCCTGTCCTCTGTAACGGTCATTGATTCCAGGGATCTTCAACAGCGTAATCCTAGGGAACTCGGCGACGTTCTTCAGGCGCAACCAGGGATCAATGTCACTTCGAGTGGGAGTTTCGGTAAGAACACCAGCGTTTTCACTCGGGGAACCAGCAGTGAGTCAACGATCCTGCTATTGGATGGTATCCGGATCCGTTCGGCAACTGCCGGCAGTGCGCCCTGGCAATACATCCCCCCCCAGTTACTTCAGCGTATCGAGGTTGTCCGCGGTCCCAAGGGAACGCTTTACGGATCTGACGCTGTCGGTGGGGTTATCCAGGGGTTTACCACCCCGCGTGGCGACCAGGATCAACAGTGGATCGAGATGGGGGGAGGCAGCTTTTCCACCCAGCAATTCAACGGTGGCGTGAGCGGCCAGAACGGTGACACCCGCTACAGTCTGCAGGGCCACTACCTCGAGACGGACGGCACCAACCTGCGCCCCGGAGGTGAAGACAAAGGTTTCCGGAATGCGGCAGGGACCTTCAGCGTGAGCCATGGGTTTGATAACGGCGCGTCCATCGGGGTCGTTGGTCTTCAGAGTAGCGGCAACACAGAGTTTTTCCGCGGGGAGACCGATTTCGACATGAGGACGCTGGGTGTGAAAGCCAGCACACCTGTCGTCCGGAACTGGACGACGTCCATCCAACTCAGTGAGGCAAGGGACGAACAGGACAGTGAACGGGTTAGTGGTCCAAGTTTCTTTGACACAACGAGTCGAACAGCGCGGTGGGAGAATACGTTCAGTTTCGGAAACCATGAACTGATTGCCGGCACTGAATATCGCGTGGACGATGTTGATAGCAGTGAACCTTACGAGGAAGACCGTCGCAGCAACAGGGCTGCGTTTGCTCAGCTGTTGAGCGAGTTTGGAGCCACCAGTCTGCAGCTCAGTGGGCGTTGGGACGACAACGAGGCCTTTGGTGAAGAGACCACAGGGGCAGTGGCACTGGGGTACGATCTGAGCTCTGTATACAGTGCGCGAGCCAGTTACGGGACCGCCTTTCGAGCACCCACCTTCAACGACCTCTACTACCCGGGTTTTGGCAATCCGAACCTCGAGCCTGAGACCTCAGGAACCGTTGAAGTCGGATTTCGGTCGGATCGCGAATCGGTCTTCTGGGACGTGGCTTTATTCAGGACGGATGTTGATAACCTGATCAGTGCTCAGCCAGACAACATTAAACGTGCGCGCATCGACGGTATAGAGCTTTCGGGTGGCCTTTCAATGGCGAACTTTGAGGTAACTTCCGCTGTTACCTTTCAGGATCCCGAAGATCGTTCCACTGGTGATCGGTTGGCGCGGCGCTCCAAGCGCAGTGTTCGGGTCGATGCCGATTACACACCCGCCAACTATCACTTCGGTGCATCGTTCATCGCCGAAGGTGATCGTTATAACGATCGGGGAAACAGCAAAGTCCTTGCTGGCTTCGGCAGGCTCGATCTTCGAGCCGGTATGGACGTGACCCGTCTTCTGTCGGTCAGCGTGAACGTGGAGAACGTCTTTGATCGGCGATACAGCACCACCAGCCGGAGCTTCCAGCCCAGGTTTGACTACCTGGCTGCGGGACGTGCGGTTTACGCCACTATTAGTTATGGAGCTCAGTGATGCGGTCGGCCACACGGATGTTGATGCTCACCTGTATGGTGCTGGGGCTGACGAGCGTGTCGGCCAGCGCCGCCACCATCGTCGGCATCGTCTCGGACCGCTCCTCCGCCGAAATGGCGGCGGGCGCCGAGGAGCATTTGGCCGCGTTCCCGGAACACGAGATCGTGCTGCGCACGCCCGAGCAGCTGAAGGATCTTCCCGACGAACAGGTTACGGACCTCTGGAGCGACGCGGACGCGCTCATCCTGGCCGCCGTTTTTGGCGAGGAGTCCGGCCGCATCCGCCGGCTGGTGCGTGACCAGGGGCCGGGGGCGGACGTGCCCATCATGGCCATGAACAGCAAGCGCGGCATAACCCGCCTTT
The DNA here is from genome assembly GCF_913056445.1 of uncultured Halovibrio sp. NCBI lineage: Bacteria > Pseudomonadati > Pseudomonadota > Gammaproteobacteria > Oceanospirillales > Halomonadaceae > Halovibrio > uncultured Halovibrio sp. Next base: position 16,895 of record NZ_CAJXMA010000019.1, on the reverse strand, counting down.
CCCGGCTCGAGGGCGAGCGCGTGATGGCGGATCTCTCGGACAGGACCATCAACGAGATGGTCGCGAACCCTGAACCCGGCGAGGACCCCGCCACGCACCTGGATGAACGCCGCAAGCAGTACCCGGAGCAGGCGGAATGGCTCACCGGCCGCGCCTTCTACCAGGGCCGCAGCCCCGAGCACATGGATGGCCTCTTCCGCTGGGCGCTGGCCCAGGCCGGGTATGACATCGAGGTGCCGGAACCCAAGCCCCGCGAGCCCATCCGGTACTACCGTAATGGCGAAGCCAGTGCCGATCCGGATTCCCTCAACCTGGAGGAAGGCCCGGCCGTGGCCCTGCTGGACCTGGATTCGGGCGACCGCCCCGGCGATCGGGACCTGCTGGACGCCGCCTGCGAGCAGATGGAAGAGCGTGGCATCAAGTGCTTCACCATCCTGGCCCGTTGGGGTGGGGCGAGCGTTGAAGCGGTGAAGACGCTGGAGGAACGGATCCAGCCGGCTACGCTGTCCGGCATCGTCAGCCTGCAGTATTTCACCGTTGGCGGTGGCGATGGCCGCGAAGCCGTGACCGAGGCGTTCAATAATCTGGACGTGCCTGTCATCAAGGGTATCCGCATCTCCAAGCTCACCAAGCCCGAATGGTTGCTCTCCGATGAAGGGCTGCCGTGGGATTCGGTGCATTACCAGCTCGCCATGCCCGAACTCCAGGGCATCAGCCAGCCCATGGTGCTGGCGGTGGCCGAGCCGCCGCGCATCGATGAGGAAACGGGCGTGGAACTCACGCTGACCACGCCGGTGGCCGAGCGCGTCAACGCCCTCGCGAACCGGATGGATCGCTGGGTCACGCTCCAGACCAAGGACAACTCGGACAAGCGTGTTGCGGTGGTCTACTACAACCACCCGCCGGGCCGGCAGAACATTGGTGCGGACAAGCTCAACGTCCCGGAATCCCTGTTCGAGATCCTGCAGCGGCTCAAGGCCGAGGGCTACAAGACGGGCGAGCTTCCCGAGTCCCCGGAAGCCCTGCTGGATGAGATCCAGGATCGTGGCGTGAACCTCCCGGACCAGCAGTCCGGCCTGGAAGATCTGGCCGGCAAGGTGCCCTCCGTGAGCAAGGAGACCTACCTGGAGCGCTTCAAGCAACTGCCGGAAGCTGTCCAGGCGGAGATGCAGCACGGCCCCGTGGGCTACCTCCACGCCCAGCTGAAGAACGCCGCCAACAACGGCCATACCAAGCTCGGCAATGACCTGCTCAAGAACGGCGTGAAGGACCTGCGCCACATGCTGCGCAACTACGAGCACGACGCCACCCAGCGCGCTCTGGACCTGCTCGACCAGTACCAGACCGGCTGGCGCGCGGTTCTCCGCAATGAGCAGAACTCGACGGAGAAGGTCACCAGCATCCGCGATGCCCTGATCCGCACCGGCATCCCCGGCCTCTCCGGTTGGGGTGAGGCGCCCGGCCGCTCCATGGTCCACGAGGGCGAGATGCTGTTCCCCGGCCTCCACTTCGGCAATGTGTTCATCGGCCCGCAGCCGCCGCGTGGCTGGGAAGTGAGCGAGGAGCTGCTCCACGCCAACACCACCTTCCCGCCCACGCACCAGTACGTCGGCTTCTACCAGTGGCTGCGCAAGGACTTCAACGTGGACGCGCTCGTCTACCTGGGCCGCCACTCAACGCGCGAGTTCCTGCCCCGGCGCCGCGCGGGCCTGGCCGAGGACGACTACCCGGAACTGCTGGGCAAGGATCTCCCGCTCATCTACCCCTACATCGTTGACGGGGTGGGCGAGGGCATCCAGGCCAAGCGCCGCGCCATGGGCGTGATGATCAGCCACCTCACGCCGCCGCTGGAGACCACCAAGCTCTACGACAACCTGCTGGAACTGCGCCAGCTCGTCGAAACCTGGGAGTCCTCCAACGACCCGGATTCCTCCTCGCGCGACCGTGCCGTGAAGGAACTGCGCAAGCGCCTCAGGGAACTGGACATGGTCCAGGATATCGAGAAGGAACTCGCCGCCGAGCACCACCACGGTGAAGAAGAGCACAACGAGGAGGAAGGCGAAGAAGAGGGTAAGCACGAAGAGGGCGAGGTGCACGCCGAGACCGAACATCACCACAAGCATGAAGACGTCGAGGCGCCGGAAGAGGGCGGCGAGCACGCCCACGCCCATAAGCATGAGGACGGTGACGAGCATGGCCACGAGCACCACCACGAGGAAGAAGTCCACCTGGAAGACGTGGACGACGAACTCCTGGTGCACGAGGTCGGCCACTACCTGACCACCATGCAGGAAAGCTTCATGCCCCTCGGCCTGCACGTCTTCGGGCGTGACTGGGAGCAGGAAGGCATCGAGACCATGCTCAGCTCCATGGCCGGTGACGACGAGGAGCCGAAGCCCGAGTGGCGCGAGAAGCTCAAGGCCTCCCCCGGCGAAGAGATGGACCACCTCATGGCCGGCCTCGATGGCCGATTCGTCCCCCCGGGCGAGGGCAACGACCCCGTGCGTACCCCGGCGGTACTGCCCACCGGCCGCAACTTCCACGCCCTGTCCAGCGACCTGGTCCCGACCCGCGTCGCCTGGTCCCTGGGCGCGGAAATGGCCGAGGACGCCCGTAACAAGGGCGATCCCAAGGCCGAGGGCAGTGAAGCCATCGTCCTCTGGGCCTCGGACACCGTCCGTGATGAAGGCGTGATGATCGCCTTCGGTCTGGACATGCTCGGCATCAAGCCCAAGTGGAACTCCCGTGGCATCGTCGAAGGCCTCGAGCGCATGCCGCTGGAAGACCGGGCCCGTCGCCGCGACGCCCTCTTCACCACCTCCGGCCTGTTCCGCGACCTCTACGAGGACCAGCTCGTGCTCCTCGACCAGGCCTCGCGCCTGGCCCTGGATGGCGCCTACAAGACCATCATGAACAAGCACCCGCAGCTGGACCGCGCCCTGGAAGCCGCCATGGAACCGCTCCCCGAGGACATGCGCGATCCCGGCAATGAAAGCCTCGCGAAGAATGACGTGGCCGCCCGCTGGGTCGCCGATACCAAGGCCATGATGGCCAACGGCGCCAAGGCCGAGAAAGCCGGCTCGGATGCGGCCCTGCGCGTCTTCGGCACTGCCCCTGGCTCCTACGGCGCCGGCGTCAACCGCCTCGCGGACCGCTCCGGCGCCTGGGACGACCGCGGCAAGGTCGCCGACGCCTACACCCGACGTATGGGCTACGCCTTCGGCGGCGACAAGCAGGGCGGCCGCCCCGCGCACGATGCCTTCAAGGATCGTCTGGATGACGTCGGCCGCACCTACCTCGGCCGCGCCAGCCACGTCTACGGCCTGCTCGACAACGACGACGGCTTCGACTTCCAGGGCGGGCTCTCCATGGCCGTGGAACACGAAACCGGCAAGGCCCCGACTAACCGCGTCCTAATGCACGCCGACCCCGACAACCCCAGGGTCGAATCCCTGCAGCAGGCCCTGCTCAGCGAGCTGCGTGGCCAGAACCTGAACCCGCAGTGGATCAAACCGCTGATGGAGCAGGGTTACGCCGGCGCACGCACCATGTCCGCGGACTTCCTCGACAACCTCTGGGGCTGGCAGGTGACGAGCCCGGACGTGGTGAAATCCGCCGTCTGGGACGACATCAACGAGGTCTACTTCGAGGACCGTCACAACCTGGGTCTCGATAAGTTCCTCGAGAAGGACCACAACGTCCACGTCAAAACCCACATGCAGGCGATCACACTGGTGGCCGCGCATCGCGGCTTCTGGAAGCCCGACGAGGAAACCCTCAAGAAACTGCGCCAGGAGTTCGCCCAGCTCGTTGTCGAGAACGGCCTGCCCGGCAGCGGCCACACCCGCCCGGACCACCCCACCATGCAGTGGGTGGCCGAGAACCTGAGCGATGCCGAGCTTAAGAAAGACTTCAGGGCCGTCCTCAAGTCGGCCCGCATGCAGGCACCGGAGTCCGGCAAGGCCCAGCCGGTGAGCATGCGCGAAGTCACTATGAAACAGAAACCCCAGCAGCAGGAAGCCGAAGAGAAGGCCCAGCAGCAATCGGAAAAGAAAACGGAACAAACGTCCGAGCAACCCGATGCGCAAAAGGCCTCGGCCGAGGGCGGACAGGTCCTGCTTCCGTGGTTCATCGGCGGTGGTGTCCTGCTGCTTCTCGGTGGTGGTGTCGTCGCCGGTCGACGCCTCTCATAAGGCCTGAAGGAGGCAAGCAATGTTTACATCCGCAACCCTCGACATCATGGACTCCATGGTGAGCTTCCTCCTGGAGCCGGTGATCATCGCGCTGCTGGCGCTGATCGCCCTGGCGCTCTGGGAAACCGGCCTGGCCATCGGTGAACGCACCGGCGGCCTGCGCCGGATGATCGAACGCGGTGATACCGATTCACTGGCGGCCCGCGCCCAGCGCCGCATTGACCGCGCCGACCTGATCGCCCGTGTCGGCCCCATGATGGGCCTCATGGGCACCCTGATCCCGCTCGGCCCGGGCCTGGCCGCGCTCGGGCGCGGTGAGCTCGACGTGCTGGCGGAGGCGGTGACCGTGGCCTTCAACACCACCGTCCTCGGCCTGCTTGCCGGCATCATCGGCTTCCTGCTCGGGCGCATGCGCCGCCGCTGGTACGATGGCGCCATGGCACGGCTGGAGGAGGCCAGCGCATGAGTGTGCCGGAGTACCGCCGCAGCCGTTTCGACGTCACCGACGAGGACCCCATGGGCCCGCTGGCGAACCTGGCTGATATCATGCTTGTGTTCGCCGTGGGCCTGATGGTGGCGCTGGCCGCATCCGAAAGGGCCAACGACCCGCAGCAGAGCGGCGTGGATGTGGAGGCGGGCCGTGAAATGCCGGAACTGCCCGAGGGCGCCGGCGAATCCGGTGAAGGCTTCCAGCCCATGGGCCAGGTCTACCGGGACCCGGAAACCGGGCGCATGATCATGATCGACAAGGGGAACAGCCAGTGATCCGGATGCTGCACCGACTCACCGCCATCGCCCTTCTCTTTTTGGTCGCCACCACGATGGCCCACGCGCAAGTCTGTGCCACGGATGACCGTGGGAAGGAGGTCTGCCTGGACAGCCCCGCTGAACGCATCATCAGCCTCTCGCCCGGCGCCACTGAACTGCTCTTCGCCGCCGGCGCCGGGGACGACGTGGTGGGTGTGGTCAACTACAGCGACTACCCCGAGGCCGCGAAGGAACTGCCCATCATCGGCAGCCTCAAGCGGCTCGATGTCGAGCGGATCCTGAGCCTGTCGCCGGATCTGGTGATTGTCTGGGTGACCGGCAACCCCAAGGAACAGACCGAGCGGCTGGAAGAGCTGGACCTCACCCTGTACTACCTCGAGCCCAGGGATTTCGAGGGCATCGCGACTGCCATCGAGCGCCTCTCGACCCTGGCGGATACCAAAGAGGTGGGCTACAGGGAAGCCGATCGGTTCCGCGCCGGGATCGAGTCGCTGCGTGATGAATACGGTGATGCCGATCCGGTGCCAGTGTTCTACCAGGTCTGGGATCAGCCCCTGATGACGGTTAATGGCGAGCACTTCATCCACGAAGTGATTGAACTGTGCGGTGGCGAAAACATCTACGCGGAGCTCGACCGGCTGGTGCCACGCATCGACCGGGAATCCGTACTGGCCGGGAATCCGGAGGCGATCGTCGCCGGCGGCATGGGCGAGCAGAACCGGGACTGGTTGCAGGAATGGAAACAGTACGGCTCGCTGACCGCCACTGAGCGGGGCAATCTTTTCTTCGTGCCGCCGTCCACCCTGCAGCGGCCCACACCACGCCTGCTGGAAGGCGGCGCCACCCTGTGCAAGAAACTGGAGACCGCCCGTGAACGCCGCTGAGGCCGTCGCACACCGGGCCAGCGCCTCCATGGCCATTTCCGCCTGGCGTCCCTTTCTGCCGCTGGTGTGGTTGGCATTGCTGGGGCTGCTGGCCCTAATGATGGCCGTCGCCATCGGCAGCGTGACCATCGCGCCGGGCGAGTTCTGGGCGGTGATCCTGGGCGAGGGCAGTGAACTGCACCGCACCCTCATCTTTGAGCTGCGCGCGCCGCGCGCACTGGCCGGGTTTGCCACCGGTGGCCTGCTGGCGGTGGCCGGGGCGCTCATGCAGATCCTGCTGCGCAACCCGCTGGCGGACCCCTACGTACTCGGTGTCTCCGGCGGTGCCTCGGTGGGCGCGCTCGCCGCCATGCTCGCCGGCACCGGCACCGCCGTGCTCTCCGGTTCCGCCTTCGCGGGCGCGCTGCTGTCCACCTTCCTGGTCTTCGGCCTCGCCCACGGCACAGGCAGCTGGACCCCGGCGCGACTGCTGCTTACGGGCATCGTGGTCGCCTCCGGCTGGGGCGCGGTGATCACACTGATGCTGGCCATCGGCCCGACGGACAAACTCCCGGGCATGCTCTACTGGCTCATGGGCGACCTCACCTACGCCCAGACCCCCTGGCCAGCGCTGATCACGCTGGCGCTGGTCTGCTTGCTGGTCATCCCCCTCGGGCGCAGCCTCAACGTCCTCGCACGTGGCCCGCTGCAGGCGGCGGCGCTGGGCGTGGCCGTGCGCCCGCTGGAATGGACCATCTACGTGCTCGCCAGCCTGCTCACCGCACTGGCCGTGACCACTGCCGGGAGCATCGGCTTTGTGGGGCTGGTGGTGCCGCACATGCTCCGGCTGGTGCTGGGCAACGACCAGCGCCTCATACTGCCGGCCTGCGCGCTGGCCGGGGGCGCACTGCTCACGCTGGCGGACACGCTCGCGCGCATCGTCATCGCCCCCGAACAGCTCCCCGTGGGTGTGATCACCGCCCTGCTGGGCGTGCCGACCTTCCTCGTGCTGCTGTACCGGAGTCGCTGATGGCCGTGCTTGAAACCCGGGAACTCATCATCGACATCCCCGAGCGCGCCGACGGCCGCCCGCTCAGCCTGCGCATGGAACCCGGCCAGACCTGGGGCATCCTCGGCCCCAACGGCGCCGGCAAGAGCACCCTGCTGCACACCCTCGGCGGCCTCAACCGCCCGAGGAGCGGGGAAGTGCGGATCGACGACACCCCATTGCGCCAGATGCGGCGCAGCACCATCGCCCGGCAGCTCGGCCTCGTCTTCCAGGAACGCCAGGACGGCTTCCCCGCCACCGTCCTCGAAACCGCCCTGATCGGAAGGCACCCCTTTTTGTCCCCCTGGCAGCTAGAAGGCGGCGACGACCTCGAAATGGCCGAAAAGGCCCTGGAACGCCTGGAACTCAGCGACCTGGCGGATCGTTCCGTCAGTACCCTATCCGGTGGCGAACGCCAGCGCGTCGCCCTGGCCACGGCCCTGACCCAGAGCCCCAGCATCTGGCTCGCCGACGAACCCACCAACCACCTGGACCTCCGCCACCAGGTGGCCGTGATGGAACTGCTCTCGGAACAGGCCAGGGCAGGGCACACCGTCGTCATGTGCCTCCACGACCTCAACCTCGCCGCCCGCTGGTGCGACCACCTCCTGCTCCTGTACCCGGACGGCGAAGCCTGCTGGGGCGAGGCCGAAAGCATGCTCAAACCCAAGGCCCTCGAACAGCTCTACGGCCAGCCCCTCACGTGGGCGGAGGTGGATGGGGCTCCCGTATTCGTGCCGTCATGAGGGAAAGAACCCCCAAAAATGACCCCCCTGTAGGAGCTTGCTTGCAAGCGATCCAAGCGATCCAGACAAAGCAAGCGATAAAACAATCGCGAGCAAAGCTCGCTCCTGCAGGGAACAGGACTAACCGAGGCTGAATTCAATGAACACCCAGACCATCACAGGCACAACGGCTGCTGCCATGATCACAGCCCCGGGCTCTGGCCACGGCAAATCCATGGTCACCGCCGCCCTGGCACGCCTCCACAAAAACGAAGGCCGCAACGTCCGCGTCTTCAAGCACGGCCCGGACTACCTCGACCCCATGGTCCTCGAACGGGCCTCCGGCAACCCGGTCTACCAGGTCCACGGCTGGATGACCGGCATGGACGAAGTCCGCTGGCGCCTCGCCGAAGCCGCCCAGACCGCTGACCTGATACTGGTCGAAGGCTCCATGGGCCTCTTCGACGGCGACCCCAGCACCGCCGACATGGCCGTCGCCTGCGGCATCCCCGCGCTACCGGTCATCGGCGCCAACGCCATGGGCCAGACCTTCGGCGCGATTGCTCTGGGCCTCGCCCGCTACCGCGATGATCTGGAAGTGAAGGAAGTCATCGCCAACCGCACCGGCAGCGGCTACCACGCCCACCTGTGCAAGGAGAGCCTCCCCGAAGACATCAGCCTCCTCGGCGCCATCCCGAGGAATGAGGCCTTCGACATCCCGGATCGCCACCTCGGCATCGTCCAGGCCGACGAAATCACCGACCTGGATACCCAGCTCGACGCAGCAGCGGAAGTATTGAAAGAAGCCGGCCTCGACCAACTCCCGGCCCAGGTCACCCTGGAAGCAACAACACCCGAACAACCGCCAAGGCTCCTCGAAGGCACCACCATCGCCATCGCCAAGGACGCCGCCTTCGCCTTCATCTACCGGGCCAACACCGAACTCCTCGAAGCCATGGGCGCCACCCTGAAGTTCTTCTCTCCCCTCGCGGACAAAGAACTCCCGGACGCCGATGCCCTCTGGCTCCCCGGCGGCTACCCCGAACTCCACGGCCGAGCATTGGCCGACAACACCGCCATGAAAGCCGCCATCCAGGCCCACCACCAGGCCGGCAAACCCATCTACGCCGAATGCGGCGGCCTAATGGCCTGCACCGAAACCATGACCGACCCGGAAGACGGCACCGAACACAGCCTCTACGCCCTCATGCCCGGCAAAGTCTCCATGGCCCCCAAACTCAAGGCACTGGGCATCCAATCCCTGAACACGGAAAATGGCGAACTCCGAGGCCACACCTTCCACCACTCCGAACTCGAAACGGAACTGGAACCGGCCATGAGAACGACCAAGAAAAACGGCAGTGAAGGGGAGCGCGTGTTCAAACAGGGCTCACTCACAGCGAGCTACTTCCACGGCTACTTCCCCACGGCCCCCAAACTGATCGCAGAGCTCTTCAAGGGTTGAGGTTTGTGTAGCTGAGTTATCGAGACATTAGAAGGGGCATGCCGGGGAAGACTCCCCGGCATGCCCCCTGCAACAAGTCAGGAGATCCAGATATGAGAGAGAATGCGAAAGACCCTGAACGTCATGCCCAACGAATGGCCCGCAAAAAGAAGGTCATGGAAGAACGCATGGCCAACGCCCAGAAAGACCAGGGCGTCCTCCTCGTGAACACCGGCAACGGCAAAGGCAAAAGCTCCTCCGGCTTCGGCATGGCCGCAAGAGCCCTGGGCCACGGCATGAAAGTCGGCATCGTCCAATTCATCAAAGGCAAAATGCAAACCGGCGAAGAACGCTTCTTCCGCGACCAACCCAACGTCGACTACCACGTCATGGGCCAGGGCTACACCTGGGACACCCAGGACCGGGAAAAAGACGTCGAAGCCGCCGAAAACGCCTGGCAAGAAGTCCAACGCATGCTTCAGGACGACAGCTACGGCCTCATCCTGCTCGACGAACTCAACATCGCCCTGCGCTACGAATACCTCGACCTCGACCAGGTCCTGGACGACCTCCAGAACCGCCCAGAGATGCAGCACGTCGTGGTCACCGGCCGTAACGCCCCGAAAGAGCTGATCGAGCTGGCCGACACCGTCACCGACATGACCATCGTCAAACACGCCTTCAAAGACCTCGGCGTCCGCGCCCAAAAAGGCGTCGAACTGTAGGAGCGGGCACGCCCGCGATTCCCTGACCCGTAGGAGCTTGCTTGCAAGCGATATCGCGAGCGAATCAATCTACCGTAGGAGCGAGCCTTGCTCGCGATACCCTCTCTGGCACTATCGCTTGCAAGCAAGCTCCTACAAAGGGGATCGCGAGCAGAGCTCGCTCCTACAGGGAAAACGCACAACGGAGGCAACACCTCATGCAATCGCTGATGGTCATGGGCACCACCTCGGACTCCGGCAAGAGCACCATCGTCGCCGCCCTGTGCCGCTGGCTCCACCGCCAGGGCGTCTCCGTGGCCCCGTTCAAGCCCCAGAACATGGCCCTGAACAGCGCTGTCACCGAAGACGGCGGCGAGATCGGCCGCTCCACCGCCCTCCAGGCCCTGGCCTGCGGCATCGAACCGCACAGCGACATGAACCCCGTCCTCCTCAAACCCCAGACCGACCGCGGCGCCCAGGTCATCCTCAGAGGACAGGTCTACGGCAACATGGACGCTGTCGACTACCACGGCTTCAAGAAAGAAGCCCGCAAGAGCGTCATGGCCGCCTGGGAAGCGCTCAAGGCCCGCTACGACGTCATCATCGTCGAAGGCGCCGGCAGCCCCGCCGAGATCAACCTGCGCGAAAACGACATCGCCAACATGGGCTTCGCCGAAGCCGCCGACCTCCCGGTCCTGCTCGTCGGCGACATCGACCGCGGCGGCGTTTTCGCCCAGCTCGTCGGCACCCTCCAGCTCCTGTCCCAGTCCGAACGCGACCGCGTCACCGGCCTGCTCATCAACCGCTTCCGCGGCGACCCGGCCCTGCTCGAAGACGGCCTCAAATGGCTCGAAGACTACACCGGCAAACCCATCGTCGGCGTCTTCCCCTACCTCCAGGGCCTCATCCTGGACGCCGAAGACAGCGTCGGCCTCACCGGCACCGAGGCCGACGAAGACGCCCTCAAGGTCGTCGTCCCCGCGCTCCCCAGAATGAGCAACCACAACGACTTCGACCCCCTGCGCCTCCACCCCAAGGTGGATCTCCAGTTCATCGGCCCCGACCAACCCAAACCCGGCGCCGACCTCATCGTCCTCCCCGGCAGCAAGAGTACCCGAGCCGACCGCGAATGGCTCAGGGCCCAGGGCTGGGACGAACACATCCAGCGCCACCTGCGCTACGGCGGCAAGGTGCTCGGGATCTGTGGGGGATTCCAGATGCTGGGCAGAACCATCGCCGACCCGGACGGCATCGAAGGCGAGCCCGGCGAAACCGAAGGGCTGAACCTGCTGGATCTTGAAACGCGGCTGGTGCAAGGGAAGCAGCTGCGGCGGGTGACCGGGGTGTTTGTGGAGAGCGGGACGCCGATGAGTGGGTATGAGATTCATAACGGGGTGACGACGGGGAGTGCGTTGGAGCGGCCGTTGGTGTCATTGGAGGGGCGGCCGGATGGGGCGGTTAGCCAGGATCAGGCCTTGGCGGGCTGCTACATCCATGGGGTGTTTGATGACGCCGAGGCCTGCAAAGCTTTGCTGGCTTGGGCCGGATTAGCCGACGAGCAAGCAACAACTGATTATCAGCAACACAGATTGGCAGAGCTGGATAGGCTGGCCGACTCTGTGGCGGAGCATGTTAGCGCGGACCTGCTTTAACAGGACTGAGTTTATACCGCTTGGTATCTATCGAGCTCGACCCCCCATGGGCTGCGTGAAAACGGGAATTTAAATAATTGCATAGACCTCCCCTAGTATCGGTCAGGCTGTCGTTTTTAGGGTAAAAATCGCCATAGCGCTCGTGTATTCAATCATACAAAATGCGGTCTGATCTCTGTTATGAGGCAAAAAGGAGCTTAGCGTAGTGAGATTGGAAAACTTCAAAATCCTATTGGATTGCCGTTTTTGGATTAAATCTGCATCAATTGGTTGGTGGGGCCTTGTTGTGGGCTCTTATGTGTGGTTTTTAGGGTTCGTAGGTAGGGCATCACTGTTAGATGGTTGGTTGAGTGTCGTAGCGGCCACACTGATTGGTGGTGCAGGCATGAATCATTTATCAAAGCTTTATGACAAGCACTTCACTGAATTCAATGGTTTCTATCTCCTACCTGCGGGCTTCATATCTGTGGGAGCCGCTGTTTTAGTAATAGGCGCCTTGATTTTGTCGCTGAATGAAGAGCTTTGGGCGCAGTGCTTCGGGATTGTCTACACGCTGATCGCTGTTTTTGCCATTGTGGGAGGCGCTGATACAGCCCCGAAATCAGAGAGCAACTCATAACCAGTAGCGTCAGTCGGACCGGTTTGTTCCGCTGTACTCCGCAAACCGGCCGCTGCGCAAAGCGATCATCGGCCCGACCAACCCAAACCCGGCGCCGACCTCATCATCCTCCCCGGCAGCAAAAGCACCCGAGCCGACCGCGAACGGCTCAAGGCCCAGGACTGGGACGACCACATCCAGCGCACCTGCGCTACGGCGGCAAGGTGCTGGGGATCTGTGGCGGATTCCAGATGTTGAGTAAAACCATTGCCGACCCGGACGGCATCGAAGGCGAGCCCGGCGAAACCGAAGGGCTGAACCTGCTGGATCTTGAAACGCGGCTGGTGGAAGGGAAGCAACTGCGGCGCGTGACCGGAGTGTTTGCCGAAAGCGGAACGCCGATGAGTGGGTATGAGATTCATAACGGGGTGACGACTAGGAGTGCGTTGGAGCGGCCGTTGGTGTCATTGGAGGGGCGGCCGGATGAGGCAGTTAGCCAGGATCAGGTTGTGGCTGGCTGTTACATCCATGGCGTGTTTGATGACGCAGAGGCCTGCGAGACCCTGCTGGTATGGGTCGGGCTACAAAATGACCAAGCAACAGTTGATTATCAGCAACACAGATTGACCGAGTTGGACCGGCTGGCCGATGAGGTGACTGAAAACATTGGGACAGAGCTCTTTTCTTGAGATTAACCCCTTAATCAGCGGCTGCAACCTGAACCTACCCTTCGCTGGACGGATACCGAATTTTATGCCCCCCATAGACCGGAGATGGGCCATCCGCTACGCTGCACCGGTGAGGATTATAGCCGTTACTACTAAACTTCCATTACCATGCCAGTCTTAGAGCATATCATGTAGATAACTGATTTTAGGAAGCTATCAGCAAGGTGTTGGACGTTGTCCTTGGTAGCGTGTCGACCTTTAAGATTTGGTTTAACTAATGGTTTTTGGAAATTCGGTAATAGTCGCGCAGACTGAACTGATCAGCTTTTATGAAAGTGGGTGATTGATTGCAACCAATAGTACATCAGCCGAATAATCTCGGAGAGTTCATAAAAATAGTGTCAAAATTCCGGGAGGGGCGCGCGAAAGTTTGGCTGCGTGGTGTCAGTAATTCTTCGCACACCCAAGTTCCGTCACTCCTTCGGAAAGAAGTGCAGGGTAGAACCGAACTTGGTGAGCTAGAGAAGCAAATGATAACCCGATTTAAAGATAGATCCTTGCCTTATATAGGGACAAGGCCATTTGATGATTGGGGTTGGCTGTTCTTAATGCAGCATTATGGAGTACCGACAAGGCTCTTGGATTGGTCAGAAAATCCCTTTGTGGCGCTATTTTTTGCAGTTAAATACGCAGAAAAGTACCAAAACGGAAACTATAAAAAAGATGCCGTTGTTTGGATGGTGGATCCAGATGAGTGGAATAATCAGGCTTTGGAGTTTCAGGGTTATAAAGGTGGAATATTAAATGTCGATGATGATCAACTTAGACCATTCAAGCCGCCGGCTGATTTTAGTAGTATCCCTCAATATTGCTTAGCGATATATGGGGCTTACAATTCTTCTAGGATAGTTGCCCAGCGCGGGTCATTTTTTATTTTTGGTGCGCCTGATTACTCTATGGAAAAAATATATCAGATGTCAAAAATAAGCGGTTGTTTTGAAAAGGTTTTAATAAAGAAAAGTGTTATTGGGGATATTTGCAAAGAGCTTTTGGATAGTGGGATAACGGAATCTGTAATATTTCCGGATCTAGAGGGCTTGGCTCAAGAAATAAAAAGAGATTTTGGGTTTGAGGGGTAGAAAATGGAGAAATATAAAGTATCAGAGCACGACAGGCGGACTCTTTCCTGGTGGAAATCAAGAATAAATAATATTGATTTTGATCCTCCGTATCAAAGAAAAGGTGGCTTGTGGACTTCTTTCGATAAAGCCTACCTTGTTGATTCTATAATTAATGGGTTTGATGTTCCGAAAATTTATTTGGCAGATTTTACGTGGTCTTCTACCGAAAAGTTAAACCCAAAGAAGAAAATGTATGCTGTCATTGATGGAAAGCAACGGCTCGAGGCTGTGTTTGAGTTCTTGGATGACCGAATAGCCTTGAATGCAGATTTTAAATACTATGCGAACCCTAGCTTTAAAGCAGGAGGGATGAAGTTCTCGGATCTTCGGAAAAACTATCCTGAACTAGCCGAAGGTGTAGAGCAGTTTAATTTATCCGTTGTAAGCGTGATGGCTCAGGATGTTGATGCGATCAATGAATTGTTTTTGAGGCTAAACCGAAGTAAGCCATTGACAGGGGCAGAGATTAGAAATGCAATGAAGGGCGATGTCCCGCGCCTGATTCGAAAGCTATCCGAACATCAATTCTTTTGTGAGAACATCGCGTTTTCGGTTAATAGGGGGCAAGATAAAAACGCAGCCGCGAAGATATTAATGTTTTGTTTTTATGGTGAAGCCAGAGATACTAAGAAAAAGGATCTGGATGATTTTGCAGGAAGCGTGAAGAATGATGAAGCGACTTTAGAGCTGTCGTACAGAAAAGCGAGAGACACGCTTGATGTGATGTCTTCTATCTTTCTTCCAAGGGACAAGCTTCTCAAATCTGCTGGCTTAATTCCTGTCTACTATCTTTTTATCTGTGATTTAGACGAGAGTGAATACCCTGCGGTTAGGGCTTTTTTGGAGTGGTTTGAAAAGGAAAGGAAAGATTCTATGGATGAAAGGTTTGTCAATTTTGGAAAGTACAATCGGTCTACGAATGATCAAAATAGCTTTTTAGGTAGAACAAAGATACTTAAGGAGCTGTTTAAAGAGTGGAGGTCTTGAGCAAAAAATACTATTTTAGTGCTTTAGTTGTTTTATCTTGAAGTTTTAAGTGATAAACAGTCAGTTTTCGACTTCGAGAGTTTGGGTTTCGTTCATTCTGAGTTCAGGGTAGTCTAATCTCCATTAGATGCATGAATAGCCTTTTGGCTGAATATATGCGTAATAAGCTATAGGCTGAGATAGCATGAGTGAAAAAGAAAAAATTATTGACCAGATTGCGGAAGCATCCGGAAAAACGGCGGATGCTGTTCGTGAAATGGTTAAACTTATCGATCGAGTAATTGGAGGGCCGCTTGAGGAAGCTGCAGGGATCTGGCAAGACAAACTCAAATATACCCGAGCTGTAAATCAGCTTAAGCTCCGAGATAGGTTCCAAGATCATTTGGCGCGAAGAGGGCTTTCTGAGCCAACTCGGGCAGTGCCTTTGTCATTCGCTGTTCCGCTTTTGCAGGCCGCAACCTTGGAAGAAGATGAGTATCTGCGGGATATGTGGGCGGCAATGCTGACTAATGCCGCCGATGAGCGAGTCGAAGTCGAACTGAGACGAGCCTTTGTTAGTCTACTTGAGGACATGACCTCTTTGGACGCACAGATCCTCAAAGTTATCGGTGACGCCCCTCCCCTGGATAGTTATTCAGAGGCGCTTCAGGTTGGTTTTTATATAGGTTATTTGCCGGAAAAAGCCGCTCCAATGGATAATAGTGAGTCAGGGCAGCCGTTCCCGTCTAAGGAGGTATTTTTATCCGTTTCGAATCTGTTGCGATTAAACTTGCTTCGAACCTCTGATACTTTGGATGGAATAAGGAAGGATTTAGAAGTAGATCTGACATACTTGGGGGAGGAGTTGTTGCGGCTGTGTAGCACAGAACTAGAGCAGGGTGAGTAAACGTAAATCTTCCCATCTGGGTTGATCCCGTTAACGGTATGAGATGTAATTTTATGCCCCAACTTCAACCCAGCAACGCCCACCAACTCCACATCGGCGATTCCGTCCTCACAACCCCGCTCGATGCCCAGATGGAAGCTAGCTTCGGCCTAGTCCAGTCGATCCCTGAAGAAAAGGCCAGGCGCTTGCACGCGGAGAACTGCCGGCCCACACCGCCGCGCATCACCCTTAACGCCTTTCTGCTGGATACCGGCGATCACCGGATCCTGATCGACACGGGCATCGGCGCCTTCACCGGCGAGGGCGGTGTCGGTTTGATGGACAACCTCAACGCCATCGGCCTCGACGCCAGCGCCAACGACACGGCCCTCATCACCCACATTCATCCAGACCATGTCGGCGGGAGTCATGTAGATTTCTAAAGGACTGGTCTTCCTGCGGTCGACTAAAAGCGCAGTGTCAGCCCGGCGCTCGCTTCCACCTGAATAAAACCACTGCTATCAAAGACGGCGGTACACCCGCCGGAGCAGAACACAGCGCCGCCGCTTTCGAGGGCCGTGTAGATGCCTCGCAGGTCAAATCGCATCAGCAGGTTCTGGTTCAGCGGCAGCTTGTAGCCTCCGCCCAGGGAGATGGAGGCACGGTTATGGTCTCTGAAGCCACTTGGTTTGGGCTCCAGCCGGGTCAGGCCCGCCACGCCGGACACAAATGGGCCGGTCGTCCCGCCTTGGGGGAAATGCAGGCCCCCGAGCTGCAACTGGTAGATCACCACATCCAGGGCAGTAGCCGGCGGGGTGAAAAGGGGCTCGGAGGAGCGGACCCGGGTTTCCTGGCGGGCGACGTAGAGTTCCAGCTGTTTGCCCGGTTCCGCCAGATCCGCGTTCAGAGTCAGGCCCAGGCTGCGGGAGTCGTCGAAGGTCAGATCCTCCTTGGTGCTGGCGCCGGCAGTGCGGACTTCAAAATCCCCGCCCAGCCGGTATCCGGCAAACGGGGTCAGCTCCACGCCGGCCTGTGCAGCCATGGGCAGCAGGCAGGCGGCAAGCAGCAGGCTGTGGCGTCGACCCATGGCGAGTCTCCTCTGGAACAGGGAACCTTATTCCCTGAGCTTCAAAACCAGTTGACCGTCCTCAACATGAACGCTGTCGACGCCCTCTGAAAAGGATCGCCAGAATCCCGGG
>NZ_CAJXMA010000018.1:0-41595 GCF_913056445.1 uncultured Halovibrio sp. | reverse complement strand
AGCCATACGATCCAGCAGGCCGTTAACGCCGGCGTCAGTGCCTACATTGTGGACGGGCTTGAACAGCATCGGGTCAAGCCGATCGTGGAGGTGGCGGTGGCGCGTTTCGAGGCTTTCCAGTCACTGCGTCATCAGCTGGAGGAGACGCGGACGGCGCTGGAAGAGCGTAAGGACATCGAACGGGCCAAGGGGCTGGTGATGAAGCAGAACAACTGTTCGGAAGATGAGGCATTCCACAGCATGCGTAAACTGGCGATGGATCGGAATCAGAAACTCAGCGAGGTGGCCCGCCAGCTGATTGAGGTACTGGGTGGGGCCGAAGGGGCGGGATCCCCGGAGGCAATGGATGACTGACTGGATGCATGGTACGGAATCAAGTGAGACCATCCGGTTGGGATTCATCCCCCTGCTGGACGCCGCGCCCCTGATCATGGCTCAGGAGGCAGGCTTCTTCGCGGAGGAAGGGTTGGATGTCAGCCTGTATCGACAACCCTCCTGGTCCAGTCTGCGGGATCGTGTCGGCGTTGGAATGCTGGATGGCGCCCAGATGCTCGGGCCCATGGCCCTGGCCATCAATATGGGGCTCGGGGCGCCGCCGTGCCCGGTCATCAGCCCTATGGTGCTCAGCCGTAACGGCAATGCCATCACGGCCAGGCGAGCGCTCTATGAGCAATTGACTTCTACCGGCTTCGATCTCTCCGAACCCTCGGAGGCGGCATGTGCCCTGGCGCGGGTCGTGGCGTCCAGTGATGAGCCGATCAGGCTGGGCATTGTCTACGCCTGGTCCACCCATTACCTGCAGCTGCTCGACTGGCTTGCCAGTGCTGGACTGTCGCCCGGCCCGGGTCTGGAGCTGGTAACGGTGCCGCCGCCGGAGATGATGACTGCACTGGCCTACGGCAGCGTTGATCTGGCCTGTGTCGGTGAGCCCTGGAATTCGCTGATGGAGTATCACGGGCTGGGCCAGATCCTGGCGACGGGGTGCCAGGTCTGGCAGAACGCGCCGGAGAAAGTCCTGGGCGTGCGCCGCGACTGGGCGCAGGCCAACCCGGAAAAACTGCGTGCGTTGATGCGTGCCCTGGTCCGCTGCTGCCGCTGGCTGGATGACCCGGATAATCGCGAACTCGTCCACCGCATACTGGTGCACCCCCATTACCTCGGCAGTGCCATTGAGCCTCTCGGAGATCAGGGCGAAAGTCTCTTCCACCCCAGGGTCCAGCAGCACTTCTTTCGTCAGAGTGCGAACTTCCCGTGGCTCTCCCAGGCGCAATGGCTGCTGTCGCGTATGCGTCTGCGCAACCAGGGCGAGCAGCTGCTGGAGACACCGGATCTGGACAGCATTTTCCGTCCCGACCTCTACCGCAAGGTCGCGGAAAGCCTGAGTCTGGACGCGCCGATTATGGACTATAAGGACGAGGGGGAGCACCGTCAGCCCTTTGTGGTGGAAGGAGTCCGGGGGCAGGTTGAGGTAGCCCCGGATGCCCTGATCGCAACCGCCGGTCAGGACTGATCCGCGCCGGTGCATGGGGGCTGCCTGATGCACCTGATTCGGTCGTGGATGATCATCTTCTGCGGGTCGGGTTCCATAAAAAGCCTTTAAAATCAGAATCAATGATCAGTGGCATGCTTCCTGCTTAGGCTTGGGTGTGCCACGGACAGGTTGACGGTTTGCCATGGCACGGACCGGCGTGGCGGCCGGGGTGCAGATGGAGCTGCACACCAGAACATGAATTGAAACGGCAAAGGCGCCTGCTCCCGGACTGGGGGCAGGCGCTTTTTTTTGGTTTGTTGCAGGGGAGAAGTCCAATGAACGGGAACAGGCGGACAGTGTCCGGAATCGGCGCGCTTCTTCTGGCGGGTCTTGTGAGTGCATTGCCGGCGGGGGCCGAGGAGATCGGCCCGGCCGAAAAGCCGGACCTCAAGCTGGGGTTCATCAAGCTGACCGACATGGCCCCGCTGGCCATTGCCAAGGAGAAGCACTTTTTCTTCGACGAGGGTCTTTTTGTGGACCTGGAAGCCCAGTCCAACTGGCGCGTCCTCCAGAATCGCGTGGCCCGGGGCGCGCTGGATGGCGCCCACATGCTCGCGGGCCAGCCCATCGGGGCCAGCATCGGGGTTGGCGGTAACAGCTCCGACATTGTGACGGCATTCAGCATGGACCTGAACGGTAATGCCATTACCGTTTCGAACGATGTCTGGGAGGCCATGCGCCCCCATGTGCCGAAGCGAGAGGACGGCAAACCTGCCCACCCGATCAGTGCCGAGGCGCTTGCACCCGTTGTGGAATCGAGCCTGGACGAGGGCGAATCGTTCGACATGGGGATGGTTTATCCCCTCTCCACCCACAATTACGAGATCCGTTACTGGCTGGCGGCTGGCGGGCTTCACCCCGGGTTCTACGAGCCGCTTGAGGGTGACAACAGCGGTCGCAGCGGAGCGGATGTCCGGCTTTCCGTGACGCCACCACCGCAGATGCCCTCCACCATGGAGGCCGGCACCATCCAGGGCTACTGCGTGGGCGAACCCTGGAACCAGCAGGCCGTTGCCAAGGGCATTGGCGTTCCCGTGGTCACCAACCATGACATCTGGCCCCACAACCCGGAGAAAGTCTTCGGCGTGACCCGGGAGTGGGCCGAAGAGAACCCGAACACCCACCTGCGCGTGCTCCGGGCGCTGATCCGGGCAGCCCACTGGCTGGACGAGAACGGCAACGCCAATCGCGAGGAGGCCGTCGAGATCCTCTCGGATTCCCGTTACGTGGGGGCGGACGAAGAGGTCATCGCCAACTCCATGACCGGGACCTTCGAATACGAACCCGGCGACGTGCGCGAGGAGCCGGACTTCAACGTCTTCTTCCGCCACAACGCCAACTACCCCTACTACAGCGACGCCATCTGGTTCATGACCCAGATGCGGCGCTGGGGCCAGATTCCGGAGCAGAAGCCGGATGACTGGTACATGGAGAAGGCGCGCGAGGTCTACCAACCCGCCACCTATGAAAAGGCGGCGCGTTCTCTGGTGGCGGACGGCACCCTGAAGGCCTCCGATTTCCCGGATTTTGACGACATCGACGGCTTCAAGCCGGTTCAGGACGACTTCATCGATGGCCGGGCCTATAACGGCCGGGAACCCAACGCCTATATCAACAGTTTCGAGATCGGACTCAGCGGCGATGAAACGCCCTGATCAACAGGAGGCGGCGTTATGCAACAGACAGCCCCGGTGACACGGATCGCCGACTTCATGAAGCAACGGATGGCGGGGTTCAATCTCCAGGGTGCCATCAGGGCCCTGAGCATGCCGGTACTGGGCGTGCTCGTGTTCCTCCTGCTGTGGCAGATGGCGGCCCAGAACGTTACCACCTCCCTGGGCAGCCTGCCCGGGCCGGCGGGCGTCTGGGAGCAGGCGGGCAACCTCTGGGCGGACCATCTCGAGGAGCAGCGGCGCGCCGCCGAGTTCATCGAGATGCAGAAGGAACGCAATGCTCAGATTCTGGAGCGCAACCCGGACGCCGAGGTGCGGATCCGCCCCTACAGCGGCAAGGAAACCTTCATTGATCAGATCCTGACGAGCCTGGGGACGGTGTTCTCGGGCTTTGTCCTGGCCTCACTGGTAGCGATCCCCCTGGGCATTGTCGTGGGGCTGAACCGGTACCTGTACGAGGCGGTGAATCCCGTGATCCAGGTGTTTAAGCCGGTCTCGCCGCTGGCCTGGCTGCCCATCGTTACGCTGGTGGTGTCCGCGACCTACACGGTCGATGACCCCATGGTCTCGCGCGCCTTCATCACGTCCATGGTCACGGTCTCGCTGTGCAGTCTCTGGCCCACGCTCGTGAACACCATCATGGGTGTGAATGCGGTGAGCCAGGACCTGCGCAACGTCAGCCAGGTCCTGCGGCTGGGCTTTTTCACCCACGTCTGGCGGGTGGTGCTGCCCTCCGCCATACCCATGATCTTCACCGGCCTGAGGCTGTCGCTGGGAATTGCCTGGATGGTGCTGATCGCCGCCGAGATGCTCGCCCAGAGCCCCGGGCTCGGCAAGTTCGTCTGGGATGAGTTCCAGAACGGCAGCAGCGAATCACTGGGTCGCATCATGGTGGCCGTGATCGTTATTGGCCTGATCGGGCTGGTGCTGGACCGCGGCATGCTGATGCTGCAGCGCCTGCTCTCCTGGGATCGCGCCAGCGCCACACACTGAACAAGGGAGGTTTCATCATGAGTCATTCACGTCCCCATCTCGAACTGTCCTCAGTGGGCATGGGGTTCCCCGTCAAGGGCGGGACCTTTACGGCCCTGGAGGACGTCAACCTGCGCGTCGCCGAGGGCGAGTTCATTTCCCTGATCGGCCACTCCGGCTGCGGCAAGTCCACGGTTCTCAACATCATCGCGGGCCTGATGCGGGCCACGCGTGGCGGGTGCCTTCTGGACGGCCGCGAGGTCACCGAGCCCGGCCCGGAGCGCGCTGTGGTCTTCCAGAACCACTCGCTGATGCCCTGGCTGAGCGCCTTCGGCAACGTCGAACTGGCCGTGCGCCAGGTGTTCCGCCGTTTCATGACGCGCCAGCAGCGCCGGGACTGGGTCATCCACAACCTGGAACTGGTGCACATGGGGCATGCCATGGACAAGCGGCCGGATGAACTCTCCGGCGGCATGCGCCAGCGCGTGGGCATTGCCCGGGCCCTGGCCATGCAGCCGAAGGTGCTGCTCATGGACGAGCCCTTCGGTGCCCTGGATGCGCTGACCCGGGCGCACCTGCAGGACTCGCTCATGGAGATCCAGCGTGAGCTCAACAGCACCGTCATCATGATCACGCACGACGTGGACGAGGCGGTGCTGCTGTCCGACCGGATCGTGATGATGACCAACGGGCCGGCCGCAACCATTGGTGAGGTCCTGGACGTGCCGTTGGCGCGGCCTCGCGACCGTGTCGGGCTGGCGGACTGCGCCGAGTACAACCGTTGCCGTCAGTCGGTGCTGAGCTTCCTCTACGAAAAGCAGCAGAAAGTGATGTCGATGCCCAGGAAGAGTGGTGAGGCCTGGGGTGATCCGGAAGGGGCGCCATCGGCATCGGGGGCCGTGAACGCCTGATTCTGGTGCATCAGCGCCCACGTGTGCACCAGCAGGGTTCCAGTGACTCCCTTCCATCGACATGCCTTTGTTTCCAGGTAGTTGATTCTGTTGGGGAGTAAGTGTTGGCACGCAACCTGCTTCCTGAAGGGTGTGTCTGAGGACACGGACATTGCGAATCAACAGGGCATTGGCGCCTGATCGGTCTTCCTTAAGGGAAGGTTGGCAGGCGCCTTTTTTGTTGGGGCAGGGCCCCGGAGGCAGGAATGGGTGGTGAGCTCGTCATTATCGGACACGGCATGGCCACGCAGCGGCTCCTGGAGTCGCTGGCGGGGGAACAGCACGGCTGGCGTGTGACCGTCATCAGTGACGAACCGGAGCTGGCCTATAACCGGATCCTGCTCTCCCCCTGGCTGGCCGGCGAAACCACCACGGATGCGCTGGCGCTGGCATCGCCCGGCTGGTACGCGAATCAGGGCGTGCAGCTGCACCAGGGTGACGGCGTGGCCTGGATTGATCGCGCCGCACGGGCAGTGATCACCCGGGCCGGCCACAGGATTCCCTTTGACCGGCTGGTGATCGCCACCGGCTCCCGTCCGGCCATACCAGTGATCGAGTGGGCCGACCTGGAGGGCGTAACCGGATTCCGGAGCCTTGAGGATGCCCGGTGGATGGCGGAGGGCTCCCGGCAGGGAGGCAATGCCGTCGTTATTGGTGGTGGCTTCCTCGGGCTGGAAGCGGCCGAAGGCCTGAGGGCGCAGGGGATGACAGTGTCCGTGGTGCATCGGGGGCACTCCCCCCTGAACCGGCAGTTGGACGCGACCGCCGGCGGGATGCTCGCTGAGGCGCTCCGCCGGCGGGGTATGGTCCTGCACCTGGCCAATGGTGTGGATCGGATCCAGGGCAACGGCCGGGTCGAGGCGGTTCGCCTTCAGGACGGCCGTGAACTGGCAGCGGATCTGGTGGTGATGGCGGCAGGGATCCAGCCGAACCGGGAACTGGCGGAGGAGGCCGGGCTTGAATGCGAGCGTGGCATTCATGTGGACGCCACGCTCACCACCAGCGACGAACGCATCCATGCCCTGGGTGAATGCTGTCAGTTCCGGGATCAGACCTACGGTCTGGTCGAGCCGGTCTACCGGCAGGCAGAAGTTCTCGCTGACCGGCTCTGCGGTGGCCGGCGGGTCTACCGTGAAACGCCCGTGGCAACGCGGCTCAAGATCAGTGGTGTGGATGTGTTCTCCTGCGGGGATATTGAACCCCGTGACCGGGACACCGAATCCATCCTCTACCACGACCGTCGCGGTGGCGAGTACCGCCGCCTGCTCCTGAAGAACAACCGCCTCGTCGGTGCCGTCCTGTATGGCGATGCATCGATGGGCCCCTGGCTCTTCGATCATCTGAGCCGGGGAACGGATCTCAGTGCCTGGCGCGCGAGCCTGGCATTTGGCGAAGCATACTGCGAGGCGGCCTGAGATGCTGCCCGCTGGCAACCGGAGGAAAATGCCATGACACAACAGAACCTGATCGTGATCGGTAACGGCATGGTCGGCCACCACTTCCTGGAGCAACTGGCTGAAAGCGGCCAGGCGGACGGCTTCCATGTGACCGTACTGGGGGAGGAGCGGCACATCGCCTACGACCGCGTGCACCTGTCCGAGTACTTCCAGGGCAAGTCCGCCGATGACCTGGCGTTTTCCACGGCGGACCAGTATGCCCAGTGGGGGTTCGAGTTGCGGCTGAACACGGCGGCGACCGCCATTGACCGGGAGGCCCGCACGCTCACCCTCGACAGAGGCGAAACACTGCCCTACGACAAGCTCGTGCTGGCCACCGGCTCCTATCCCTTCGTGCCCCCGATCGAGGGCAATGACCGCGAGGATTGCCTGGTCTACCGGACCCTGGACGACCTGGATGCCATCCGCGAGGCCGCTTCCCGGTCGAACACCGGTGTGGTGGTTGGCGGCGGCCTCCTGGGGCTGGAAGCCGCCAACGCCCTGCGCGAACTGGATCTGGACACGGCGGTAGTGGAATTCGCACCCCGGCTGATGCCGGTCCAGGTGGACGAAGAGGGCGGTGGCATCCTGCGCGAGAAGATCGAGGAACTGGGCGTGCAGGTGCTGACCGGCCGCGCGACCCAGCGCATCGAGGCGGGCACCAACGCCCGTCACCAGATGGTGTTCCAGGATGACCGGCTGCTGGAGACGGACCTGGTTGTATTCTCCGCCGGCATCCGTCCGCGCGATGAACTGGCACGGGATGCCGGCCTGACCATGGGCGAACGCGGGGGCGTCGTGATTGACGATCACTGCCGTACCAGTGATCCCGACGTCCTCGCCATCGGTGAAGTGGCGCTGTGGAATGACAGCATCTTCGGCCTGGTCGGGCCGGGCTACCAGATGGCTAAGGCGGCCCTGGATACTCTGACCGGGGGCGACCGGGCCTTCACCGGGGCGGACATGAGCACCAAGCTCAAGCTCATGGGTGTGGACGTGGGCGCCATCGGCGATGCCCACGGCAACCAGAACCCGGGGGCGCGCTTCTACCGCTACACCAACGGCATCGCCCAGGAGTACCGCAAGCTGGTGGTCTCCGCCGACGGCAAGCAGCTCCTGGGTGCGATGCTGGTGGGGGATAACAGCTATTACGACACCCTCCTCCAGTATGCCCTGAACGGCCTGGAACTGCCGGACAACCCGGAATCCCTGATCCTGCCGGCCAGCGAGGGCGGTGCCCCGGCGCTGGGCGTGGATGCCCTGCCGGAGACTGCCGGCATCTGTTCCTGCCATAACGTCACCAAGGGCGACATCGTCCAGTACGTACACGACGGGTACACCTCGGTCGGGGACGTTAAGGCCGCGACCAAGGCGGGTACCGGCTGCGGTGGCTGCGCTGGCCAGCTCAAGGAGATCGTCGACCACGAGATGGCGGCGCTGGGCATGGAGGTGGACAACAGCGTCTGCGAGCACTTCCAGTACACGCGCCAGGAGCTTGAGCACATCATCCGCGTCGAGGGCATCCATGATTTCCATACCCTGCTGAAGAATCACGGCCATGGCCTTGGCTGCGACATCTGCAAGCCGGCGGTGGCCTCGATCCTGGCTTCCACCTGGAACGACTACGTGCTCAACCCGGAACACGTGGGCCTGCAGGACACCAACGATACCTTCCTCGCCAACATGCAGAAGGACGGGACTTTCTCCGTGGTGCCCCGTGTCGCCGGCGGCGAGATCACGCCGGACAAGCTGATCACCCTGGGCGAGGTGGCCAAGGAATTCGAACTCTACACCAAGATCACCGGCGGCCAGCGCGTGGACCTCTTCGGGGCCAAGCTCAACGACCTGCCCTCCATCTGGCAGCGGCTCGTGGATGCGGGCTTCGAGACCGGCCACGCCTACGGCAAGGCCCTGCGGACCGTGAAGAGCTGTGTCGGCAGCACCTGGTGCCGTTACGGCGTGCAGGACAGCGTGCAGCTCGCCATTGATCTGGAGCACCGCTACAAGGGCATCCGCGCCCCGCACAAGATCAAGTTCGGCGTCAGCGGCTGCACCCGTGAATGCGCCGAGGCCCAGAGCAAGGACTTCGGCGTGATCGCCACCGAGAACGGCTGGAACCTCTATGTGGCGGGCAACGGCGGCATGCGTCCGCGTCACGCGGATCTCTTCGCCCAGGACCTGGATACCGACTCGCTCATCCGGTTCGTTGACCGGTTCATGATGCTCTACATCCGTACCGCGGACCGGCTGCAGCGTACCGCGCGCTGGCTGGAGAACCTGGAAGGCGGCCTGGATTACGTCTACGACGTGGTCGTCAACGATTCACTGGGCATTGCCGAGGACCTGGATAACCAGATGGCGCGGCTGATCGAGAACTACCAGTGCGAGTGGAAGACCACGCTGGAGGATCCGGACAAGCTCAAGCGCTTCCGCCAGATGATCAACGACGACGGCGACGACCCCTACGTGGTCACGGTGGAAGAGCGCGAGCAGCCGCGCCCGGCCAAGGCCGAAGAGAAGCTGGAACGCATTCCGGCGGTATCCGTCTGAGGAGGATTCACATGACACATCAGAATGAATGGACCCCTGTGGGCAGCAGGGCCGACCTGGTACCGGGCGCGGGCATTGGCGCGCGCTTCGGTGACCGCCAGGTGGCCATCTTCTACATCCCCGAGTTGGAGCAGTCACTGTTCGCGGTGGACAACTACTGCCCGATCTCCGGTGTGAACATCATCGCCCGGGGCATTGTGGGTGATATTGAGGGCGAGCCTGTGGTCGCGACACCGTTGTACAAGAAGCATTTCTCACTGCTCGATGGCCGCTGCCTGGAAGACGCCAGGTACAGGATCCGAACCTACGCTGTGCGCCTGGAAGGCGACCAACTGCAGCTCGCGCCGCAGGAGCAGGGGCAGGGCGCTGCGGCCTGAATCCTGAACACCAGCCGGGGGCACGGATAGGATCCTGGCTTGCCGCGTGGCGGGGCGGGTGGAGAATTGACGGAAATCAAATTCAAAATCAATGAGATAGATCAATCTTGTTTTGGGTTAACGGGCTTATGCTGGTTCCATAATCCAACGGCAGGAGCCCGACCATGAAATTGAACCCGATTCGCCAATCCCTAATCGCTGCCCTTTCCATCAGTGTCATTGGCGCAGCTGCCCCTGCTTTGGCCTACGACAAGGGTGACACCATTGTCCGTGGCGGTATTGCCAGCGTGGTGCCCGGTGGCAGCTATTCCTCGGATCTGAATCTTCGTGCAGATTCGGATATCCAGGCGGGCGCAAGTATCAGCTATATGATGACCGATAATATGAGCGTGAATCTTCTGGCCGCCACACCTTTTGAGCACGATATAGAGATGAGCGGCGCAGGTACAATTGGCTCAACCAAACATTTGCCGCCGACGGTAACTGTCTCCTGGTTTCCATTGGCTGGACAGAACCTTGCGTTTAAACCCTATATTGGGGCAGGCGTGAACTACACCACTTTTTTCGATGAATCTCTCGACGGCAGCAACGCAAGCCTAAAGCTGGATGATTCAATCGGTCCCGCGGCTCAGGTTGGCGTAGATGTACCATTGGATGAGAGTTGGAGTGTTGGTGCGGCTGCTTATTATGCGGATATTGATACTGATCTGACGGTAGCAGGTAAGGATCAGGGCACGGTGGAGATTGATCCCATGATCTACCGCCTGCACGTCGGCTACAGCTTCTGAACCCAGTGACTCTGCGAGCGGGCGTCAATTGGCGTCCGTTCGAGTCCTTTCCTGATTGTTCCTGTCTATTCTTCTCCCCAAGCTGTTATCCACTGATTCCGAAACCGCCCCTGATTACTGGCGTTATCGTGACTTTTCCTCTTTAATCCTGCTCAGTATCCGGACCTGAAGAGGATTGAGCGTATGGACACAACCTCCCTGATCGGCCTGGCGGTGATCGTCCTGATCGTCGGCTATGCCATCGTCATTTACAACCATCTGGTCACGCTGAAGAACCGCTTCAAGAATGCCTTTGCGCAGATTGATGTCCAGCTCAAGCGTCGGCATGACCTGATCCCCAATCTGGTGGAAACCGCCCAGGGCTATCTGACTCATGAGCGCGAGACGCTGGCCCGGGTGACCGAAGCCCGCACCGGGGCGATGCAGGCCCAGGAAAATGCCCGGAAAGATCCCGGGGACGGACAGAAGATGAACAACCTGGCCAGTGCCGAGAACATGCTCACCAAGGCCCTTGGCGGTTTCAATGCGGTGATGGAGAATTACCCGGACCTCAAGGCCAACGAGACCATGCTGCAGCTTATGGAGGAGCTGTCCTCCACCGAGAACCGCGTGGCCTTTGCTCGCCAGTCGTTCAATGACTCCGTGATGGACTACAACACCTACCGTGAGAAGTTCCCCAACAACTTCATGTCGGGTTTTTTCGCCTTCAAGCCCGCCGGGCTGCTGGAATTCGATACCGAGGCGCTGAGCGAGCCGCCGTCCGTCTCCTTCAGCTGAGGGGGTGGCTACCATGCGCTTTTTCGAACGCCAGGACCGGGCGCGGCGCCAGTCGCTGGTCCTGATTCTGCTGTTCCTGCTGGCCGTGAGCCTGATCATCCTCGCGGTCTCGGCGGTGCTCTACGGCTTCTACGTTTTCTGGGTCCACTACCCGGTGCCGTTCCTGGACTGGCTCCTCTCGGAGCCCGGCTGGGCCGTGACCGGTACAGTGGCGGCCATTGTCGCCATGGGGTCACTCTACCGTTACGCGGATCTGCGTCGCGGCGGGGAACGGGTGGCGCGCATGGCGGGTGCCCGTCCGGTTCCCGCTGATACGGCAGAAAAGGGAGAGCGTCAGCTGCGCAATGTTACTGAGGAGATGGCCCTTGCCAGCGGGGTCACCGTCCCGCAGCTGTTCGTGATGGACCAGGAGGCGGCCATCAACGCCTTCGTGGCCGGTTATCAGCCCAATGAGGCGGTGCTGGTGGTGACCCGGGGCACTCTGGATGAGCTCAGCCGCGATGAGCTGCAAGGCGTCGTGGCCCATGAATTCAGCCATATTCTCAACGGCGACATGCGCATCAACGTGCGGCTCATCTCGATGCTGGCGGGTATTCTGCTGATCGGCCAGCTGGGCCAGTACCTGGTGCGGTTCGGCATCTGGGGCTGGAGCGGTTACCATCACCGGCGCCGCTACGATGGCGCTCTCGTACTCGCGGGCGCCGTGCTGGTGATTGTGGGCTACGTCGGGCTTTTCATGGGGCGGGTTATCAAGTCGGCGGTCTCGCGCCAGCGCGAATACCTGGCGGATGCCGCCGCCGTGCAGTTCACCCGCAATCCTGAGGGCATCGGAGGGGCGCTGTACCGGATCGGCGTGGCTGCTTCCGGATCGCGGCTCAGAGCCACCAGTCATGCGGAAGACCTGAACCACCTGTGCTTCGGGGAAAGCGTCTCTCTGGCGCGCCTTCTGGCTTCCCATCCTCCGATTGAGGACCGGCTTAACGCCATCGATGAGACCCTGCTGGTGCGCATGAAATCCCGGGATCGCAAGGCTGCCCGGGAACAGGGTGAGGCGCCGCCCACGGCAGCCAACGAGGCAGCAGCGGCCATGGGGTTCTCGGGTGCGGGCGGTCTCGAGATCGGCAGTGGTGCCACCTCGGTGGGGGCGCTCAGTGAGTCCGGGACCTGCCATGTCCGCTCACTGCTTGCCGCGCTGCCCGGCGGCCTGAACCAGCAGCTGCATGGGGCCGAGGGGGCAGTCCACCTGTGTCTGGCGCTGGCGCTGGAAGAGGCGGACCACGGCGCCTTGGATCAGTGGCTCCTGGAGCTGGAGCCGGTGGGTGCCGTAGCGATTGACCCACTCCTGGTGCGCCAGATGATCCAGACGCTGCGTGATCTGGGCCCGGCCTACCGGGTGCCGCTGGTCGAGCTGTCACTGCCGGCACTGCGGGAGCTGGAGACACCGGCGAAAGGCCAATTACTTCGGGACATGGAACAGCTGATCCGCGAGGACCGTGGCGCCCGCCTGCACGACATCGCCATCCTGGGCTTCCTCAAACATCATCTCGGCAAAAGCGCGGGTCGCAACCGGAAGGTGGTCCACCGTCGCTACGGGGCGGTAATGCCGGACATCCGCCGGCTGTTGTGGCTGATGGCATCGGCGGGTACACGCGCCGATCCGGAGCCCCTGTACCGGGAGGCCATGGCGGGATTCGAAGCGGAGGCCAGGCGGCCTTCCGGCGAGGGCACCAGCGCCCGCAAGCTGCTTCAGTCACTGGGGCGGCTGGACGGGCTGCCGGCGATGCTCAAGCCCGCCATCATTGATGCCTGTGTTCACTGCATCCAGGAAGACGGGCGTGTCAGCCCGCGTGAGTATGAGCTGCTGCGCATCATTGCCGATCAGCTGGACTGCCCCATGCCGCCGCTGCCCGAGTCCGGGGATAACACCCCGGAGGAAGACTGATCAGCCGGTTTTCAGGGGCTTGTGGGCAATGTCGGGCTCCTTGCCCTTAAGCATCTGGTTCCAGTAGAACGGTGGCAGCAGGTGCTTCTTGACCACCCAGTAGAACCGGGATTCGCTGAAGGGGCTCAGGGGCAGGGTTGGCGTGACCACGCCGTCGTACATGAACTCGGCCAGCATCACCTTGCCGTAAGCGGTGACCAGCGGGCAGGAGGTATAGCCGTCGTACTGGGCTGACAGTGCCTCTCCGTCCATCCGTGCCAGAAGGTTCCTGACGGTGACCGGCGCCTGCTTGCGCACCGCGGCGGCCGTCTTGGAGGTGGGCAGGGAGCTGGCATCGCCCAGTGAGAAGACGTTGGGGTAGCGGGTGTGCTGTGTGGTGCCCTTGTCCACGTCCACCCAGCCGTCGGCATTGGCCAGCGGGCTCTGTTTCACGAAGTCGGGTGAGGTCTGGTGCGGTGTCACGTGTAGCAGGTCGTAGGGCTGTTCCACCTCGGTGGTTTCCCCGTTGGCGTCCTTGGTGGCGAAGCGGGCCACCTTGCGCTCGGCATCAATGGCAACCAGGTCATGGCCCAGGTTGACGCCGATGCCGTAGCGGTCCATCACCTTCTGCAGGTGCGGTACGAAGTCCGGTACGCTGAACAGGGCGCCGGCGCCGCTGTAGAACTGCAGGTTGCTCTCCGGGCTGAGGTTGTTGCGGCGCAGGTGGTCCGCCGCCAGGTAGGCGATCTTCTGTGGCGCGCCGGCGCATTTCAGCGGGGGCGGCGGCTGGGTGAAGATAGCGTTGCCGCCCCGGAACTGGCGCAGGCATTCCCAAGTGTAGGGTGCCGTTTCCGGACTGTAGTTGCTGCACACGCCGTTGCTTCCCAGGGCTTCACGCAACCCTTCCACGCGATCCCAGTCCAGCTTGATGCCGGGGGCGACGACCAGGTGCTCATACTGCACCTGGCGGCCGTCCTCAAGTGTGAGCTGGTTGCTGTCCGGCTCGAACGTGGCCACGCCGGCGTGGATCCAGATGGCCGTTTCCGGCAGTGTTTCCTTCTGGGCCCGCTGGGTGCTGTCCATGTCATAGGTGCCGCCGCCGACCAGCGTGAATGCCGGCTGGTAGTAGTGGACTTCCGAGGGTTCCACCACGGCCACATCCAGTTCCGGACGCTGGCGTAGCAGGGAAGCGGCCACCGTGGTGCCGGCAGTGCCACCGCCGACGATGACCACCTGATGGCTGGGGGACTGGGAGGAAGCGTTCATGGGGCCTCTCACTCTGGTTCTGGTTAATAGTGCGTTGGAATTGCTGCTTATGGTAACGCGTTTTCTGAGATCATAATTTGATAAAAACAAAATTGTAAGTCTTTTTTGGAATATACAAATCAGGCAAGTGCATGGTGGGGGCAGTTGACGGATTCGGTGGCGGGAGCGCGCGGGTAGCGGGATCATACCCGTCGCCGTCAGCCACCGGAGGCTCCCATGGAACTCGTCTGCCCGGCGGGCAGCCTGCCCGCTCTCAAGGCGGCTGTTGATGCGGGAGCGGATGCCGTCTACATCGGCTTCCGCGACCACACCAACGCCCGCCAGTTCGCCGGCCTCAACTTCACCGAAAAGCGCATGCGCGAGGGGATGGAGTACGCCCGCCAACGTGGCACACGCGTTTTCTGCGCCCTCAACACTTACCCGCAGCCCGCGGGCTGGAAGCACTGGACGTCAACGCTGGACCGGGCGGCGGACCTGGGGTTTGATGCCCTGATCCTGGCGGATATGGGGCTGCTGGACCATGCGGCCCGTCACCATCCCGGGATTCCGCGCCATCTTTCCGTACAGGGCTCGGCCACCAGCCATGAAGCACTGAGGTTCTATCACCGGGAGTTCGGTATCAGCCGCGCCGTGCTCCCCAGGGTCCTGTCCATGGATCAGGTGCGGCAGGTGGCCGGGCATTCCCCGGTGGAACTGGAAGTGTTCGCTTTCGGCAGTCTCTGCATCATGGCCGAGGGGCGCTGTTATCTGTCTTCCTATCTGACCGACGAGTCCCCGAATACCTGTGGTGCCTGTTCACCCGCAAAGGCCGTGCGCTGGGAGGAGAAGGGCGATGAGCTGGAGGCGCGGCTCAACGGTGTTCTGATCGATCGCTTTGCCGGCCATGAGCAGGCGGGCTACCCGACCCTGTGCAAGGGGCGCTTTGAAGTGGAGGGGGCCGTCTACCACGCCATTGAGGAACCCACCAGTCTCAACACCATGGATCTGCTTCCGGAGCTGCACCGCCTTGGTGTTTCCGCCGTCAAGATCGAAGGGCGGCAGCGCAGCCCCGCCTACAGCGGTCAGGTGGCCGGAACCTGGCGGGCGGCGATCGACCGCGTGAAAGCGGATCCCGAGACCTTTGAACCCGCCCCGGAATGGCAGCGCACGCTGGGCGACCTGTCCGAGGGTGGGCAGACCACACTGGGCGCATGGACCCGGAGCTGGAAATGACGATGAAACTCTCACTGGGGCCGATTCTCTGGTACTGGCCCCGCCAGGATGTGCTCAACTTCTACGCCGAAGCGGCCGAATGGCCGGTGGAGACCATCTATCTCGGCGAGGTGGTGTGTTCCCGCCGCCGGGACATGAAGGTGGCGGACTGGATGGATCTGGCCCGCGATCTGCGCGACTGCGGCAAGGAGGTGGTGCTTTCGAGCCAGACGTTGATCGAATCCGAAGCGGACCTGCGCACCCTGCGCCGCATCCGGGACAACGGCGAATTCCTGGTCGAGGCCAACGATCAGAGTGCGCTGAACATGGTGATCGAGGCCGGCCTGCCGTTCGTCACTGGCCCCTCCATGAACGTCTACAATCCCGCAACACTGCGGGTTCTGCTGCGCCGGGGCCTGCAGCGCTGGTGCCTGCCAGTGGAACTGAGCCGCGATACGCTCGCCGACATGCAGGCCACGCTGTATGAGCAGTCCCTGCATGCGCCGGTGGAAGTCTTCGCCTGGGGCTTTCTGCCACTGGCCTGGTCCTCCCGCTGCTTCACCGCGCGCTACTACGGCAAGCCCAAGGACCGCTGCGAGTTCGTCTGTCAGCAGCATCCGGACGGGTTGGCTCTCAGGTCCCGGGAGCATCAGGATGTTTTCCGGCTCAATGGCACCAGCACCCTGTCCGGCGCCCGCTATGACCTGATGCGGGAGCTGCCGGACATGCAGCGGCTGGGCGTGGACACCGTGCGCCTGAGTCCGGAGCACGAAGGTATGGCGGAGGTCGTGGCACGTTTCGACCGGGCGCGTCAGGGAGACATGCCAGAGCGTCATCCGCTTCACCTGGCGGAGGCGCCCCCCTGTGACGGCTACTGGTATGGCCGGCCGGGCATGGACTGGAGTCAGACCCCATGAAGCAGACACTGGACCGAATGGCGCGCAGCCTGATTCCGCTGGTGGATGCCCGGCTGCCCTGGGGGCTCAAGCAGGGGCTGGTGGAAGTGCCCCTGAATCACCTTTTTGCCGAAGCCCTGGTAGAGGGTGATTTCGAGGAGCTGGAAGGGCGTGTGCTGCGGCTCGAACTGGAAGACGCCACCACCGGGGTGACCCTGGGGTTCTGGGGTGGACGCCTGCGAATGGCGGACGCAGCGCCCGAGGCGACCATACGGGGCACCACGGAAGCCTTCCGGCGCCTGGCGGAGCGTCGGGAGGACCCGGACCGCCTGTTTTTCCAGCGTCAGCTGGTGATCGAGGGGGATACGGAGCTGGGGCTGGCGGTCAAGAACCTGCTGGATGCGCTGGAATGGCGCATTCCTCTTCTCAGCGGCCCTGCCGCGCTCAGCGCGCCTCCGGATGACGCCGGTTGATCAGATCCCAGGCCTTGTGGATCTCCTCCAACCGGGCCCGGGCCAGCTCCGGGTCCATGTCCGTGTGCTGGACGCGGTCCGGATGATAGAGGCTGCGCTGTTTGCGGTAAGCCTGGCGCAGGGTCTCCAGTGAATCCGAGGGTTTGCCACCAACCACCTGGCAGGCGCGGGCGAGACCGGTCAGGGGCGTTTCGCTGGTGCCTTCGCCCGGGGAAGTGATCCAGACCTTGCCCCGGTAGCTCTGAAGGATGCGGTTGCTGGCGGTGGCCGGCAGGCCGGTGGCGATGATGGCGGTGTGGCAGCGGGCAATGCGGGCGGCCGAATCCGGGCCGTCCTGGTAGCACAGGTGCGCCAGCGCCATGCTCAGGCGCAGCGCTGAATCCGGCCAGCGGCGCGTGAGCAGCCGGAACCACAGGGGCACCACCGGCTGGGCATCCTGCTTGCCGTTAGTGAAGCGCCGGATCAGCCGGCGGCGCTGACGGGGCCCTGCATTGAAATTGCGCATCAGGGACTCGCCGTAGCGGATGTCCAGCTCGGTCACCCGGCCGTCCGCCTTGGCCACATAGCCCATCAGCCGGAACAGTGTGCCGCGTGCCCATCGGGGCAGACCGGTGCGTTCCAGGAGCCGGGCGCCGTGATGGCCGCAGGACGCCAGCTCACGGAGCAGGTCGGAAAGGTTCTCCGGCAGTGCGTCCGTACTGTTGTGGCTGTGTTTCGCGCTCATGGGGCAGCACCACTCCCTGCCAGTGTGCGCGCCGTTTCGAGGCGCTCTGGGGTGCCAACATCCACCCAGTGACCGTCATGGCGGAGGCCGCTCACCCGCCCCTGCTGGCAGGCGGTGCGCAGAATGGGGCCAAGCCGGTCCTCTTCATCCGGTGCACTGTCGATCAGGCGCCGGCTCAGCCGGCTGATTCCGGCAAAGGTGAGCGATTCACCCTGGTCCCTGGTTATCCGGCCATTGGCCAGTGCGAAATCCCCGCCACTGTGGTGGGCCGGGTTCGGCACCAGGACCAGGTGGGCATCCAGATCTTCCCCCAGTGGCGTGGTGGCAAGCGCGGCCATGTCGAAATCCGTCCAGACATCCCCGTTGATGACCAGGAATTCATTGCCTGTTTCCGTGAGCATCGGCAGCGCCCGGCGTAATCCGCCCAGAGTCTCCAGCGGCTCCCCCTCCCGGGAGTATTCAATGCGGGCCCCCAGATGGGCGCCATCGCCGAGCTCGGCTTCAATCCGCTCGCCGAGCCAGGCGGTGTTGATGACGATATCGGG
This sequence comes from uncultured Halovibrio sp., assembly GCF_913056445.1. Taxonomy (NCBI): domain Bacteria; kingdom Pseudomonadati; phylum Pseudomonadota; class Gammaproteobacteria; order Oceanospirillales; family Halomonadaceae; genus Halovibrio; species uncultured Halovibrio sp. The sequence goes on along the minus strand of NZ_CAJXMA010000018.1, from coordinate 23,525 downwards.
AACACCGGCCCGCACCAGGGCCTCGATGTGCCACTGGATCATCGGCCGACCGCCCACCGGCAACAGCGGCTTGGGGGTCTCCAGAGTCAGTGGCCGCAGGCGTTCGCCGCGCCCGGCTGCCAGGATCATGGCCTTCATGTGGCCCCCGCCATGGGTTCCACGGCCGGTGCCACGCGTTCCGCGAGCCAGTCCCCGAAGTGTTCGAGCGCCGGCTGACGCCGTGCGGCCGAGATGATGTAAGCCAGGGTGCGCGGGATGTCCGCCAGGTAGCGCGGCTTGCCATCGCGCTGGTCGAGCCGCGCGAAGATGCCGCTGGCCTTGAGGTGGCGCTGGATGCCCATGAGCTCGAACCACTGGCGGAAGGTGGCCTCGTCCGCCTGATGCAGGCCGGCCTCCCGCGCCTCCAGGCGGTAGGCCTCCAGCCACTGGTAGACCTTTTCGAGCGGCCAGGCGACGTAGCAGTCCCGCAGCAGTGAGGCAGCGTCATAGGTGATGGGGCCGGTGACCGCGTCCTGGAAGTCGATGATGCCGGGGCTGTTATTGTCCGTCACCAGCAGGTTCCGGGAGTGGTAGTCACGGTGGACCGTAACCCGGGGCTGGGCGAGGGCGGACTCGGTCAGGGTGGCGAAGGTGGTCGCCAGCATGGCCTGCTCCTGGCTGGAGAGCTTTAGGCCGAGCTTCTGTTCCAGAAGCCAGTCCGGGAAAAGCTGCATCTCCTGCTGCAGGCGCTCGCGGTCATAGGATGGCAGGGGATGGTCCGGCGGTGAGGACAGGCCCTGAAGGCGGACCAGCGCACTGAGGGCTTCGCCGTAAAGCCGGTCCGCGCTTGCCTCGCTGGTGAGTTCATCCAGGTAGAGCCGGTCGCCCAGATCCTCCAGCAGCAGGAACCCCTGCGCCTGATCCTCGGCCAGCAGTGCCGGCACATGCAGGCCGTGTTCGTGCCAGTGATGTGTCAGCGCCACAAAGGCCCCGCAGGATTCCTTCTCCGGCGGGGCATCCATCACGATCCGGGAGCCCTCCGGGGTCTGCACACGGAAATAGCGCCGGAAACTGGCATCGCCGGCCACCGGTTCCGGTGTCCGCGGCGCCGTTCCGAGGCACTGGTCCAGCCAGGCCAGCATGGCGTCGTAGCGTTGATCCATGGTTGCTCCCGTTAATGGGCGCCGCGCCAGGCAGCACCTTTCAGATGTGTTGTATTCTGCATTAACCCTCTGCCAGCTGGCCAGAGAGCGTTAACATGCTGCAGTGGCCCATGTAGACTGTGCCCCTGTTTCAGCCGCATGCCGGTGGACGCTCCGGAGAGGGTGAGTGGCAATACAGAAGTGGACAAACAACCGCGCCGGGCGACTCCGGATGCTGGCTGCCAGCATCACGCTCGCCTGTGTGTCCGCGCAGGCCCAGGAACCCCGCTCGGCCGCCGCCATCGATTGGGTGGAGTGGGAGCAGCTGCCCCCGGAACTGCAGGAAAAGGTGCCGGCCTACTGTGGCGGCGCCTATCGCCCTCCGGCACTTGAATCCAGCAGTGCCGATGACGCCCCTGTGGGAGAAGGTGACGGCAGGCCTGTCCATATCACCAGTCGAGAGGCCCGCTACCGTATGGACGAGACCCTGGACCTGAGCGGTGACGTGCGGGTACGCCAGGGCGAGCTCCGGGCACGCAGTGACCGTGCCCAGTACAACCAGAGCAGCGGCATGCTCAACCTCAGTGGCGGCGTGGTCAGCCGCGCCAACGGGGTGCTGCTGACCGGCAATGAAGCCGAGGCCAGCGATGAGGGCGGCAGCCTGACCCTCAATACTGCCCGCTTCCTGCTCCATGATGCCCATATGCGCGGCAGTGCCGGTCGTATCAAGCGCACCGGGGAAGAGGCCATGCGCATTGATCAGGCCGTCATGACCACCTGCCAGCCCGGCCGCAATGACTGGTCGCTGGCGGCGAGCGGGGTTGACCTGGATCAGGCGAGTGGCTTCGGCACTGCCCGCAATGTCCGGCTGCGGGTGAAGGATGTGCCGGTGATGTACGTGCCCTGGATCCGGTTCCCGATCGATGATCGCCGCCATACCGGTTTCCTGTACCCAACGTTCGGCAGTTCCAATGCCGGCAGCGGGCTGTTCCTTGCCACGCCTTTCTACATGAATCTGGCGCCCCACTACGATGCGACCTATACCCCGCAGTATATCCATGGTCGGGGGTACTTCTCGGAGCTTGAGACCCGCTATCTGAGTCGCTTCGGGCAGACGGATGTACAGCTGGGCTTTATCGACAGTGACTCTGAATTCGAGTCGGAGAATCCTGGTATGGACGGCAAGCGCTGGGGCCTGGATGTCACCAGTGATGCAGACTTCGGTGGCGGCTGGCGAGGGGATCTGGATTACGCGGCGGTCTCAGACGACGACTATTCCAGTGACCTCAACCGGACCCTGGACATCCAGCAGAACACCCATCTGCGCCGGGATGGACGGCTCCGCTACAGTCAGCCCGGCGTGAGTTTTTCTGCGGCACTGCGTGGCTTCCAGACCATCGACCCCGCGATCCCGGAAGCCAGCCGCCCTTACAACCAGCTGCCAAGGCTGCAGCTGGATCTCAGTGCCAGCAGTGGCAACTGGTATGCCGCCCAGGATACGGAGTACAACTACTTCTGGCGTGAAAATGGCGATCTTCAGGGTGACCAGGCGGCCATTGGCCACCGCCTGCGGACGCGCCCGGAAGTGGGGTGGGAGCTGCGGGGGCTGCCGGGATTCATCGGCACGTCGGTGATGCTGGACCATACCCAGTACCAGCTGGATGACATTGAACGGGATGAGCGCTTCAGCCGCAGCGTACCCTTTGCAGACGTGGATGCCGGGCTCTACTTCGACCGTTTCTTTGATGTGGGCGACAGCTTCTACAACCAGACGCTGGAGCCGCGGCTGTATTACGTGTACTCACCGGAGCGCGAGCAGGACGGTATCCCTGTCTTTGATACCCGGCTCAACTCCTTCAACTTCAACCAGCTCTTCGCCCGTGACCGTTTTGTGGGAGGGGACCGTGTGGGGGATAACAACCGCCTCACGACGGCGCTGACCTCGCGCGTGTATGATATGGACGCCGGAATCGAGCGGGCCCGCGTGAGCCTTGGCCAGATCCACCGTTTTGACGATGAAGAGGTGGCGCTCAATGGAGCTGGCACCACGGAGGAAAGGCGTTCCCCGTACGCCGGTGAGCTCGTGCTGCGGCCGCTGGAGACCATGGACCTTCGGGTCACGGGACAGTGGGACGCGGATGAACGTGAGACCGTTCGTGGGCGGAGCCAGTTCCGCTTCCATACCAGCGACTACCGCTATCTGTTCAACGCCGGCCACACCTATGATGCGGACACCGACCTGGAGCAGTCGGATGTGAGCACGGTGCTGGCGCTGGGCGAACAGACGAGCCTGATTGGCCGCTGGCTCTACGATATGGAGAATAGGGAGACAGCGGGCACACTGCTGGGACTTGAGTACAGCAGCTGCTGCTGGAACCTGCAGCTCGTGGCCCAGCGTTACCGTACCCGGGATGAGGGACTGGATACCCGGTTCCTGTTCCAGATCCAACTGCTCGGGCTGGGTGGCAGTGGCGATGCCCAGGATACCGCCCGTGATGCCATTCCCGGCTTTGATCAGCGCACTGCCATCAGAGAGCGCCCAACGCCCGAACAGCTGCGGCGCCCGGCGCAGGAACGATGGCCCTGAACCCATTCAGACTGAGGTAAGCATGATTCCGAAACGACAGCGCCCTTCAAGCCTGCTGGCCCTGGTATTCCTGGCCTGCCTGCCCATGCTGGCGGCCGGAGCCGAACGCCAGCCGCTGGACCGCGTTGTGGCCGTGGTGGACGAGGGCGTGGTTCTGCAGTCCGAGCTCCAGGCACGGATCCAGCAGATCCGCTCACGGCTGAGCGCCCAGGGCACACGGCTGCCACCGGAATCCGTGCTGCGCCAGCGGGTTCTGGACCAGCTCATCCTGGAGGAGATCCAGATCCAGCGGGCTCGCCAGATGGGCATTCGCATTGGTGACTCCGAGCTCAACAGCGCCATGCGCAATGTGGCCCGGAACAACGGCTTCAACAGTCTCAACGCCTTCGAGCAGGCGCTGTCCAGCGAGGGGCTGAGTTTCCAGCAGGCGCGCGAGCAGATCCGCCGGGAGATGCTGGTCAGCCGCGTTCAGCAGCAGCGCGTGGGCCGGCGCGTGCGTGTTACCGAAAGGGAGGTGGACAACTTCCTGAGTTCCGCGGAAGCGCGTGAACGTTCCGGGATTGAACACCTGCTCGGTCACATCCTGATTGAGGTGAACAACTTCAATAACGACGAAGCGGTCCAGGCGGCCCGGAGCAAGGCGGAGTCGATCCAGGAGCAGCTTGAGGACGGTGCCGACTTCCGCGAGCTGGCGGTTGCCGAATCTGACGGTCGTAACGCGCTGGAAGGCGGTGAGCTGGGGTGGCGTTCCGGTCAGGAGCTGCCGTCGCTGGTGGCCGGCGAGATCCCGCGCCTGGATGTGGGCGAGCCTTCGCCGGTGCTGCAGAGCAGCAGTGGCTTCCACGTGGTCACACCATTGGACCGCCGGGGGCAGGATACCAATGAAGTGGAACAGCGCCGGGTGAGCCATATTCTGGTCAATACCCAGGAGCGCTCTGACGCCGAGGCGGAGTCACTGATCCGCGAGATCGAGTCGCAACTGGAGAATGGAGCTGATTTCGCTGCGCTCGCCAAGGAGTATTCGGATGACCCCGGTACCGTCTCTGAGGGTGGTGAACTGGGTTGGGTCGGGCCCGGCGAAATGGTGCCGGCGTTTGAGGACACCATGATGGAGACCGGTGTTGGCGAGACCAGTAACCCGTTCCGCTCACGGTTCGGATGGCATATCCTCAAGGTTGAGGATAGGCGCGTGGCGGAGCAGAGCGATGAAATCCGGCGCAATGAAGCCCGCCAGGCGCTGCAGCAACGCCAGTACGAGCTGGAACTCCAGAACTGGCTGAGCCAGATCCGCGAGGAGGCCTACGTGGACGTCAAGACCGTGGTCAGTGGCATGGAGGGCACGCTTTGACCCGTCCGGCACGGCTGGCGGTAACAGCCGGTGAGCCTGCCGGCATCGGGCCGGATCTGTGTCTTACTCTGGCTGACCGTGAGCGGGAAACGGAACTGGTGGTGATCGCGGACGCTGACCTGATGCGTGAGCGGGCCAGGGTGCTTGAACTGGACGTGCGGATTGAGCCCTGGGAACCGGACCAGCCCATTCCGACCGGAGCCGGTGTGCTTCCGGTCTGGTCGGTGGCCTCTGTCGCGACGACCCGGGCCGGGAAGCTCGACCCGGAGAACGCGGGCTATGTGTTGCGGACCCTGGAAGCGGCTGTTGAGGCCTGCCAGCTCAGCATCGTGGATGGCATGGTCACCGCGCCGGTGCACAAGGGGGTGATCAATGAGGCCGGCATCCGCTTCAGTGGTCACACCGAGTTCCTTCAGGAGAAAACCGGCGCCAGTGGTGTCGTGATGATGCTGGCCACCGAAGGGCTGCGCGTGGCGCTGGCCACTACCCACCTGCCATTGCGTGACGTGCCGGATGCTATTACCGGCAGCCGCCTCAGCCGGGTGCTCCACATCCTTAATGACGACCTGCGAAAGCACTTCGGCATTGCCCAGCCGCGCATACTGGTCGCGGGTCTCAACCCGCACGCCGGGGAAGGCGGGCATCTCGGCCGCGAAGAGATGGATGTGATCGAACCGCTTCTGGAACGGCTGAACAGCGAGGGTATGAACCTGATTGGTCCGCTGCCGGCGGATACCCTGTTCACGCCCTACAACCTGGAAGAGGCGGATGCCGTCCTGGCCATGTACCACGACCAGGGGCTGCCGGTGCTCAAGCACAAGGGGTTTGGCCGGGCGGTGAACATCAGCCTGGGCCTGCCGATCATCCGCACCTCCGTGGATCACGGTACGGCCCTGGACCTTGCGGCTACTGGCCAGGCCGACGCGGGCAGCCTGCATGAGGCCATCCAGACGGCGGCCCACATGGTACGCCAACGCGAGCGGACACGGCAGGAGCGCGCATGAGCCGGCCGTTGGGACACCAGGCGCGCAAGCGCTTTGGCCAGAACTTTCTGCACGACGCGGGGGTGATCGACCGCATCGTGGGCGCCATCAACCCGACGCCCGAGGATAACCTCGTCGAGATTGGTCCGGGCATGGGCGCACTCAGCGAGCCGCTGCTGGAGGCCTGCCCGTCCCTTCAGATGATCGAACTGGACCGGGACCTGATCCCCGGCCTGCGGGCCCAGTTCTTCCGCTATCCGGAGCTGGTCATCCACGAAGGCGACGCCCTGCGGTTTGACTACCGTGCCATCGCCGGCAAGGGGCCGATCCGGGCAGTGGGCAACCTCCCCTACAACATCGCCACGCCGCTGATCTTCCATCTGTTCGAATTCAGCGACGTGATCCGCGACATGCACTTCATGCTCCAGAAGGAGGTCGTGGAGCGCATGGCCGCGGCGCCGGGGGAAAGCCAGTGGGGCAGGCTGGCGATCATGACCCAGTACCGCTGCCGGGTGCAGCCGTTGTTCACGGTCGGTTCGGGTGCCTTCAGCCCAGCGCCCAAAGTGGAGTCCGCCATTGTGCGGCTGGTGCCCCACGGGACTATCGACAACCCGGCCCATGACCAGGAGCTGCTGGCGAAAGTCGTACGGACGGCCTTCAATGCCCGCCGCAAGACGCTGCGCAAGGCGCTGGCACCGTTGTTCGGGGATGGAGACTGGCCACGGCTGGGCATCGACCCTACGCTCCGGCCCCAGAACCTGACGCTGGCGGATTACGTGATGCTGGCCAATGATCTGTACGCACAGGCATCCAACGGGAGTACGGAATGAGTGAGTACGCCATCGGCGACATTCACGGCTGCCATGACAGCCTGAGGGCCCTGATGGACCGCATCGGCTTCAGCCCGGACCGGGACCGGCTCTGGTTTGTGGGAGACATCATCAACCGGGGGCCGAAGTCCCTGGAATCCCTGCGGCTGGTGAGGGACCTTGGTGACAATGCCCTGGTGACCCTGGGCAACCATGACATGCACTTCCTGGCGGTGGCGCTGGGCGGGCATGAGCCCCGGCCCAAGGATACGCTTCAGGCGATCCTGGAGGCTCCGGACCGCAATGAGCTGATCGATTGGATGCTGCAGCAGAACTTTGCCATCCCGGATGAGGCGCGCGGCCTGCTGATGGTGCACGCCGGTATTCCGCACCTGTGGACGGCGGAGCAGGCGGTGGGGTACAGCCGTGAACTGGAAGCAGTGCTCCAGAGTGACCAGGCGCCGCGCTACTTCCGTGAAATGTACGGCAACCGGCCCGAACGCTGGGATGCCGCCCTTGAAGGGATGGACCGCTGGCGGGTGATCACCAACTACTTCACACGCATGCGGTTTCTCGCTGAGGACGGCACCCTGGATCTGGCGACGAAAGAGGGGGTTGGCGCGGCGCCCGATGGTTTTGCGCCCTGGTTCCAGTACCCGCGGCCGGATTCGGTGGAACTGATTTTCGGGCACTGGGCCGCCCTGGAGGGTCGAACCAATACGCAGGGTATCCATGGGCTGGATACAGGCTGCGTCTATAACGGCCAGCTCACCGCAATGAATCTGGATACAAAGGAGATGACGCGTGTTGAACCCTGCGACTGAAGCCGGCTTCCCGGCAGGGACCTGGCTGAGCGTGGCCGCGATCCTGGGCGGACTGGCCGTGGCGGCGGGCGCCTTCGGGGCGCATGCGCTGGAAGGCAGGCTGTCGGAGCATTACATGAACGTCTTCCAGACGGCGGTGCAGTACCAGATGTTCCACGCCCTGGCCCTGCTGGGCGTGGCGCTTATCGGTCTCGTCCGGCCGGATGCCTCCTGGCTGGTACCGGCGGCCTGGGCCTTTCTGGTGGGCATCCTGCTGTTCAGTGGCAGCCTGTACACACTGGTTCTCAGTGGTGTGAAAGTGCTGGGGGCCATTACGCCGATCGGCGGTGTCGCGTTCCTGGTGGGATGGGTCTGTCTGGTGGTGACTGGATTGCGGCTGGGGGCTTGAAGCTGATGGGCTCAACCATCAGTTTAAGAGTATGAACATTATCCTGAACGGCGAAAACACCGAAGTCGGCGAAACCGCCAGTATCCAGGCCCTGATCGAGCGCCTGGAGCTGACCGGCCGTCGTATTGCCGTGGAGGTCAACGAGGAGATCGTGCCCCGCAGTGAGCATGAGTCACACCAGCTTGCGCCCGGAGACCAGGTCGAGATCGTGCACGCCATAGGCGGCGGCTGACCCCGTAGGAGCGGCCATGGCCGCGATCCTGCCCCCTGATCCCATGATCCAGACGAGAGACACCATGACCAACGAATCCCCGCAGGATACCCCCCTCACCATAGACGGCACCACCTACAGCTCCCGCCTGCTGGTGGGTACCGGTAAATACGGCAGCTGGGAGCAGGCGCGGGATGCCATTGAGGCCAGTGGGTCGCGGATGGTGACCATGGCGGTCCGCCGCACCAACCTGGGCCAGAACCCGGATGAGCCGAGTCTTCTCGATATTGTCTCGCCGGAGAAGTATACGCTGCTGCCGAACACGGCGGGTTGTTACTCGGCGAGGGACGCGGTGCGCACCTGTAAGCTGGCGCGCGAGCTTCTGGATGGGCACAACCTGGTGAAGCTGGAGGTTCTGGGTGATGAGAAGACCCTGTACCCGGACGTCACCGAGACCCTGAAAGCGGCGGAACAGCTGATTGATGATGGCTTCCGGGTCATGGTCTATACCAACGACGATCCCCTGATTGCCCTCAAGCTCGAGCGCATGGGGTGCATAGCTGTGATGCCATTGGGTGCCCCCATCGGATCCGGGCTGGGCATCCAGAACCGCTACAACATCCGCACCATCGTGGAGAACGCCAGTGTGCCCATCCTGGTGGATGCCGGCGTGGGCACGGCCTCGGATGCCAGTCTGGCGATGGAGCTGGGCTGCGATGGCGTGCTGATGAACACCGCCATCGCGGAAGCAAAAGACCCGGTCCGGATGGCGGGCGCCATGCGCAAGGCGATTGAGGCAGGGCGCGATGCCTACATGGCCGGGCGCATGCCGAAGCGGGCCTACGCCAGCGCCTCATCGCCGCTGGACGGGACCTTTTTCTGATGACGGCTTCCCCGGGGCTGGATACACCGCTGCCGCTGCCCTGCGGCTCTGTACTGCCCAATCGTCTTGCCAAAGCCGCCATGACCGAAGGCGTGGCGGATCAACACCTGCATGCCACGGAACGCCATCAACGGCTCTACGGGCGCTGGTCGGACGGTGGTGCAGGCCTGCTGATCACCGGTAACGTTATGATCGACCGGCGGGTTCTGGAGCGCCCGGGCAATGTGGCGATTGACCCGGTGCCGGCCGAGGGCGAGCCGGCCGGGATGGAGGCGCTGCGCGCCTGGGCGCGCGAGGGCACACGCAACGGCAACCACCTCTGGATGCAGATCTCGCACGCAGGGCGCCAGTCACCGCGTTACGTGACCAGTGAGCCGGTTGGCCCTTCTGAGGTGCAGCTGGAGTTGATGGGCAACTACGCGCGGCCGCGGGCACTGACCGATCCGGAGATCCTCGATTTCATCGAACGCTTCGGGAGCGTGGCGCGGACCGCAAAGGCGGCGGGCTTTACCGGCGTCCAGATCCATGGGGCGCACGGGTATCTGCTCTCCTCGTTCCTTTCCCCGGTGACCAACCAGCGCGCGGACCGTTGGGGCGGCTCGCTTGAAAACCGGGCACGGTTCCTTCTGGAAGCAGTTCGCTCGGCCCGCGAGGCGGTGGGGCCGGACTTTCCGGTGGCCGTGAAGCTGAACTCGGACGACTTCCGCAAAGGCGGGTTCAACCACGAGGAGTGCCTGCGGGTGGTGCAGTGGCTCAATGATGAAGGCATCGACCTGCTGGAGATCTCCGGCGGCACTTACGAGCAGCCGCGCCTTCTGGGCCACAGTGGCGATGCCGACACGGCGAGCGAGCCGGGCGCGGTCCGGGCCAGTACCCGTGCGCGGGAGGCCTACTTCCTGGAGTATGCTGAGGCGATCCGTAAGGTCTGTCGGTGTCCGCTGATGGTCACTGGCGGCTTCCGTACCCGCAGCCTGATGGAAGAAGCCCTGGCCAGTGGCGAGCTGGACGTGATCGGGCTCGGGCGGCCCCTTTGCACGGACCCGGATACCCCGAAAGAGCTGATCGAGAAGCGGATTGACCAGGCCGTGAACCACGAGGCCCGCCTGCGCCTGGCCAACACCGGTTGGTTCTCCCCGGCAAGCCCGCTGATGCCCCTGAAGATGATCAACGTCCTCGGCGCCCAGGCCTGGTACTACCAGCAGATCTTCCATCTGGCGGACGGCGAACCGGTGGACCTGAACCTGAGCGTGCTCGGGGCCTTTGCGCGTTACTTCGGGGACGAGCTGAGTACGGCGTTTTGGCTCAGGCGTAGCGGATGACCTATACGACCTGGTCCCGGCCGTTATCCTTGGCCTCGTAAAGATGCCTGTCGGCTTCCTGGATCATCGCCTCAACGCTCGGGGATGCCTTGCTATAGGTGCTGACACCAATGCTCAGAGTCAGGTGAATAGGGCCGGCCTGGGTGTGGATTGGCTCGTGGGCGATCAGGCTGCGCAGCCGCTCCGCCATCTGGCGTCCGGAGTCATTGCCTGTCTCGGGTAACAGCACCGAGAATTCCTCGCCGCCGATCCGGGCGGCCGTGTCCGATTTACGCAGCATGCCCTGGCAGCGTTCGGCAAACGCCTGGATGACTTCATCCCCGGTGCTGTGGCCGTACTGGTCATTGATCCGCTTGAAATGGTCCATGTCGATCATCAGCAGGCTCAGCGGCCGCCCGTGGCGTATGGCCCGTTCCACTTCCTTCTCCGCCTGCTCGAGGAAGTGCCGGCGGTTGGGGAGGGTGCTCAGTTCATCATGGGTGGCGAGGTACCGCAGCTGTTCCTCAAGCCGGCGCCGCTCGTTGATTTCGGCCTCCAGGTCGAAGCGGATCTGCTTACTCTGGGTGATATCCGTCTGGATCGAGTTAAAGCCATACAGCTTGCCGTCTGAATCGAATTCAGGCTGGCAGGAGATGCGCAGCCAGTAGTGGGCGCCGCCTTTTGTGTAATTCAGAACCTCGCAGGAAAAGCCCTGCTGGCGGGCCACGCAGTCGCGCATGTAGGCAATGGTTTGTGGATCCGTTTCCGGGCCCTGTAGGAGGTCGCCGGGCTTGTGGCCCCGCGCCTCCTCCAGGCTGTAACCGCTGAGGGTTTCAAAGGCGCTGTTGGCCCAGTTGATGCGGCCGTTACTGTCCGTCATCAGTATCAGTTCCTGGGTGTTTTCCAGTACCCAGGCCAGCCGCTGGTTGTGCATCCGCTGTTGCTGGTTCTCCGTGATATCACGGAATATCCCGAACAGATACCTTGTGTTGGAAGCCGGGCTGCTCTTGAGTTCACCCAGCGTCTCCACCCAGCGGACGTCTCCATCCACGCGGACGATGCGCGCATCGAAAGACAGCGGCTTGCCCGTCTCGATGGTTTCGTTGATCAATGCCTCAACACGATCACGATCGTTCGGGTGGTAGAAACTGAGAGCATTGTCCACGGTAGGGGGAATCGCGTTGGGCGACATCCCGTGCAGGAGGAACACTTCTTCAGACCAGAAGAGCGTGTTGTCATTGAGCCTTATATACCAGTGCCCGGATTGGGCCACCTTATGGCTCAGTCTCAGAATATCTTCGTTCTGCAGCAACGTATCTCTGATCGTTTCAGGTTGGTGTCTGCGCGAGATCCCTTCACATTCATTGTTCAGTCTAGCAGTTTCATCTTCAGAGGCAGCCCGTTGAGCTATTCGCGGTTGTCGTGGGCCACCCGAGCAATAGGGTGGATGGGGTTTGTCATGCTTGCTTTTGCTGGGTGAGTCTTGTCTGGGCTTATCACATGCCCGGGTGGCAGGCCGCGATGCCTTTACTGTTGAGGTGAGAATCGTTATTGTTTGCGAAATTGGTTGGGATAGAGGGAAACGTGATGCGTAAGCGTTTTACGGCAGTTACCGGAGCACTGGCACTGGCCGTGTCTGTTGGCTTCGCCTCCACCAGTGCCTTGGCCAGTGGTGAGATTGGTGAGCATGTCCAGAACCTCAAGAGCAATCTAGGCACCTATGAACAGGATGTTGGTCGGTTCACCGACCGCCTTGACACCATGGCGTCAGCCTATGCCGAGAACGGCCCGGACGCCGTGGAAACGGATCAGCTCATTGAGCTCTGGGAAGAGGTAAAGCTGCACGCGGCGGTGGAGGTGACCTATGTGCCGGTCTATGCCTCCATCTGGCAGGGCATCTATGGCTTCAAGGAAGCTGTGGACAATGACAGCGGCATTGAGCGTGTCCGCGCGGAGAAGGCAGCTCTGGAAGCCGCGCTGTGGCAGGGTCTGGGCGCCGTGAAGATGGCTTCAAAGCATCAGGCATCCGGTGGTTCCAATAAGGGTCAGGAGGCTGGTTCCGCGGGAGGTGACCCGGTTGACCGGATCATCACCAACCTGGAGAAGGTCACCGTGGAGCACGCTGAAGGTGAGACCGAAGAGGCCACTGAGCTGGTGCATGACACCTACATGGAGATCTTCGAGGGTATTGAGGGGGCACTGATCGAGCAGGACGCGGAACTGGTTGAGTCGCTGGAGAAGGACTTCAACGTGACGCTGCCCCAGCAGTTGGAGAAAGGCGCGCCTGTCTCTGAGGTGACCGCTCAGGTTGATGCCATGAAAGAGAAGCTCAGCCGGGCACAGGAGCTGCTTCAGAAAGCCGAAGAGAGTCAGGGCGATGTGTTCTGATGTGACCCGAAGGGATGTGGTGCGCGCTCTGGGCGCGCTCGGTATTATGGGCGCTCTTCCTCTGCCCGGCCTGGCAGCCGGCAGGGGCGGGGCGCCCTTTTCCGTTGAGTCGCTGCCAGCGCTTGAGGGGGAGCTGACGCTCTATCTGGGGCGTGGCGAAGGCGGCCTCTATGAGGATGTCATCAATGCCATCCGGGATCGCAACCCGGGGCTCTCTCTGCAGGTGCGCCGCGGCCCCACGGTGGCGCTGGCAAACACCATTGTGGCAGAGGCCGAAGCCGGGGTGCGGCAGGCGGATCTGTTCTGGGCTGTGGATTCCGGATCCCTGGGGCTGGTCAGTGATGCCGGCCTTGCCCAGCCCGTTCCCGAGGCACTTGGTGCCGGGCTGAGAGAGGGGTTCCGCTACGATAACTGGGTGCCTGTCTCCGGTCGGATCAGAACACTGCCCTTCAACAGTGATCGTCTGAGCCTGGAGCAGATTCCCGAAGACATCATGGCACTGCCGGAAACGGACCTCAGCGTTGGCTGGGCACCCGCCTATGGCTCGTTCCAGTCCTTCATCACCGCCATGCGGCTGCTCGAGGGCGAAAAAGCCACGCGCGAGTGGCTCCTGGGCATGAAAGCCCGGGCCCGCCAGGACGCGGGGGAGTTCGGTGTCGTTATGGGTGTTTCCCGGGGGGAAGTGGATCTGGGGCTGGCCAACCACTACTACACTCTTCGACTGCTGTCCGGCCAGCCGGACGCCCCGGTCGCCCTGGCCATGACCCGTGATGACGCCGGTTCACTGCTGAATGCCTCCGGCGCCATGGCACTGTCGGAACGCCCCGTGGCCATGGACTTCATCCGCTATCTGCTGACCACCGAGGTCCAGTCCTATCTGGCGCGTGAGGCGTATGAGATTCCGATGGTCAGTGGTGTGGAACTGCCCGAGGGGCTGCCGTCGGAGGATCGCATCCAGCCGCCCGAGCTTGAGCTGACCCGCCTTGCGGACATGCGTCCGACGCTGGACCTGATGCGTGATGCCGGAGTGTTATGAGGCCTTGGCCGGTCTCCTATGTGCTGGCCGCACCCGTTGCCATACTGGCGGTGCTGCCGTTGCTGGTCCTGCTGGACCTTGGTGTCGGGGCGGACACCCTGTGGGACCCCCACTGGCTGGACGTTCTGGGGCAGTCACTGGCGCTGGCCGGGCTGACGGTTGTCGGGTCGCTCTTTCTTGGTGTGCCTCTGGCGGTCATGACCGCCTATGTCAGGCTTCCCCTGCGTGGTCTATGGTTGCCTCTTCTGGCGGCACCACTGGCGATGCCGAGCTACATCGGTGCCTTCACGTTCTATGCGGCCTTCGGGCCCGGGGGCGAGATTGAGCAGCTGACAGGCATTCCGACACCGGAACTCCGCGGTCTTACCGGAGCGGCCGTCGTGATGTCGCTCTACACCTTCCCCTTTGTACTGCTGACCACCCGGGCGTCCCTGCGGGGGCTGGATGCCAGCGTCCTGGATGCGGCGCGTACGCTGGGGCTGTCGCTGCCGCAGGCCCTGTGGCGGGCGGTTCTGCCCCGGGTGCGCCGGGGCATTGCGGCGGGCGCGCTGCTGGCGGCGCTCTACACGCTCTCGGATTTCGGTACGCCGGCCATCATGGGCGTGGACACGTTCACCCGTGTGATCTTTGTTGAATACAATGCCTTTGGTCTCAGCCAGGCCGCGATGCTCTCATTGCACCTGCTGGTGATTGTGGGTCTGATCCTGTTTCTGGAAAGCCGCTTCGGAACAGAGCAGGAACGACCCGGCCGCACGCTGGTTGTGACCCCCGGTACCCTCTCCGGAGCTGGTATGATGGGACTGGCGGTGCTGGTCTTTGCTCTGGCTGTGGGGCTGCCTCTGGCACTTTTCGGTATCTGGATCGCGCGTGATGGTCTGGCCGGCTTTGACCCCATGACGGCGGTCAACTCGGCCTGGGCAGCCTCCCTGGCGGCACTCGGCGCGGTTCTGCTGGCGCTGCCGGTCGCGTATGCGGCGCTTGCAGGGCCTGCGGGCCGCGTCATGGACAGGCTGACCTACTTCGGTTTCGGGGTGCCTGGCATCGTCATGGGTACGGCTCTGGTCCATCTCGGGCTCAGGGTGCCGGTGCTTTACCAGACCCTGTTCCTCCTGGTGCTGGCCTACATGCTGCGGTTCCTGCCGTTGGCGGTGGGCGCGGTGCGCTCCACGGCGGAGCGGGTGGACGACAACATGACCCACGCCGCCCGCCTTCTGGGGGCCTCCCGCTGGGAAGCGTTCCGCCGCGTGAGCCTGCCGCTGACGCTGCGGGGTGTGGTTGCCGGAGGGGCGCTGGTATTTCTGGAGGCGATGCGCGAGTTGCCCGCAACACTGATGCTGCGCCCGACTGGGTTCGACACCCTGGCCACGGAGCTCTGGCGCGTCTATGAGGCTGGGTACTTCGGCCGTGCCGGCGTTCCGGGCCTGCTTCTGGTGGTGATCTCAGGGGTGGCGCTGGTGTTGATGGTCAGTGGTGAGCGGGGCCTGAAAGCGGGCCTTGCAGAGAATAAGGGGTAATCATGCTGGATGTTCGCAACCTGAGCCTTGCCTACGGCCAGACACCCGTACTGGCGGATCTGTCTTTCAGTCTGGGCGCGGACGAGATCCTGATGCTCGTGGGGCCGACCGGCTGTGGCAAGACCACGGTGCTGCGTACACTCGCTGGGCTGGTGCGCCCGGATGCCGGGGAGATCGTGCTCGGGGATCAGCGGATTACACCGAAGCGGGACGTGCCGCCGGAGAAACGGCGGGTCGGGATGGTATTCCAGGACTTCGCGCTGTTTCCCCACCTCAGCGTCATCGACAATGTCGCCTTCCGTCTCAGCGATCGCGGGCCCGCCCATGAGTGGCTGGAGCGGCTTGGGCTCACAGCGCTGGCCGATGCCATGCCGGAGCGCCTTTCCGGCGGGCAGAAACAGCGTGTCGCCCTGGCCCGGGCACTGGCCCACAAGCCCCAGCTGATGCTTCTGGATGAGCCGCTGTCCAATCTGGACGCCGCCCTCAAGGACACTCTTCGGTGGGATATCCGTACGGCCCTCAAGGAGGCCGGAGTGCCGGCGCTCTGGGTGACCCATGATCAGGAGGAGGCACTTTCGGTTGGGGACCGCCTGGGGGTTCTCAATAACGGCCGCCTGGAACAGCTCGATACCCCGGAGCAGTGCTTCAGCCAGCCAACAAGCCGGTTCGCCGCCCAGTTCCTGGGAGAGGCGGCTTTCGTGCGTGGGCACCGGGACGGGCCTGTGGTGGCGACGCCGCTTGGCAGCGCCACCGCCATCACCCAGGGCGCCAGTGGTGAGAAAGTAGACCTGATGGTACGCCCTGATGATCTGACGGTGGTGCCCTCACGGGACGGTAACGGCGTGGTTGAGTGGCGCCGGTATGAGGGCGAGACACGGCTTTACGCCATCCGCGTCTGCGATGGCGAGGCCCTGCGGGTGCGGACCAACCATGAGCTGGATCTGGCTGTGGGCGCGCCGGTGCATCTGCGGATCAGTTCTGAGCACCCTCTCGCCGCGTTCACGCCAGAACCAGCGGCCTGATGCCGTTCAGTCCGGCTCCGGAAGCAGGGGCTTGAGGCTGGCGTGGATGCCGGGTGCGGTGATGATGATATCCCGCCCCCACAGATCCTCTGGATAGCCCTCCGGTACTTCCGAGAAGTGACCACAGGTGGCGCCGGCTTCCAGCGCGATCAGCCGGGCTGCGGCGAAGTCCCAGGGGCTGACGCTCTCGTAGTAACCATCCAGCCGGCCACAGGCCACCCAGCAGATGTCCACGGCTGCGGAGCCGATGCGCCGGATGTCACGGCACTCGGTGAGCACCCTTTCCAGGCGCCGGATCAGGGTCGGAATCTCATCCTTACCGTAGGGGAAACCGGTGGCGATCAGGCTCTGGCGCAGGTTGGTGGCGCCGGAGACCTCAATCGGCATGCGGTTGAGCAGCGCCCCCTGACCATGGGTTGCCATGAAGGTTTCCTGCTGGAAGGGGCAGTGGACCACGCCGGTCCGGACCCGCCCCTTTTCGGCGTAGGCGATGGACACCGCCACCTGGCCATGGCCGTAGGCGTAGTTCACCGTTCCGTCGATGGGGTCAACGATCCACAGCGGTGTGTCAAGGTTCTCCGCCTGTGTCAGGTCGGGCATGGCTTCCTCGGAGAGGATGCGGTGACCGGGGTAGGCGTTACGAATGCGCTGAGCGATGAACTCGTCCGCCTTGATGTCCGCCTGGGTCACCAGTTCGGTGGCATCCTTATAATTGTGCTCCATGCTGCCCTGACGGCGCTCCTGGATGATGAGCTCACCGGCCTGGATGGCTGTTTCCTCGGCGAATTCGGTAATGGCGGTCAGGTCGTCATGCATTGAGGTGCGGCCCCTCTGGTAGGATATGGCGGATCGGGTCGGTCTGCCGCGTAGTGTACTCCGGCCCCCGGTATGGCCACAAAACGGAAACCCTATGCATCTGATTCTAGGCCTTGTTCTTACCGTCCTGCTCTTCCTGCTGCTGCGCCAGTGGGCGCGCCTGGATCCGGCGGAAAAGCGCAAGGGGCTGTTCTGGGGCGTAGCCGTGGCGGTGGGCGCGCTCTGTACACTGCTGGTGGTCACCGGGCGGCTGCATGTGATCGGAGGGCTGCTGGCGGCACTCGTGCCCTTTGCGCATCGCGGCTGGCGCGCCTTCCAGCTCTGGCTTCTGTGGCGCCGTATCCGTAGTGCCGGGGGCGGCGCGGATAGCGGGCAGGAGTATGACAGTGGCCAGCAGGCGCCGCCCAGCTCGGGCCGTATGGATCCGGAGCAGGCACGGGATGTTCTCAATCTGCCCGTGGATGCCGGCCGGGATGAGATCGTGAAGGCGCACCGGCGGCTGATCCAGAAGGTGCATCCGGACCACGGTGGCAGTGATGAGCTGGCTGCAAGGGTGAATGAGGCCAAGGAGGTGCTGCTGAAGACCCTGCGGTAAAGCGGGTTTCCGGCGGTACTCAGCGGGCTGGAAGTACGTTCACCTTTACTTCCCAGAGTCGGCTGCCTTTTGACTGTGTACTGTAGACCCGGCTGCCCTTCTGATCCCGGATACTCCGGCGCTCCTCACCCAGCTCCACCCATTCGCCGGGGTTTACCCGGCGGATGGTCACCACACCGGCCGTTTTGTAATCCGGCTGGCCCGGTACGGGCTCGTTGCGGATGGCGGTGATGTGCAGCTCCACCTGGTTCTCGCTGAGCACCGTGGGGCGCACAAGGAAGCCGCTGGTCATGTCCACTTCCTCAAGAATCACCATCGGGTTCCTGCCACCACGCGCCGCCACGGGCAGCCGCGCGATACGACCGGACGAGATCTGTGCGATCTGCTGGTCCTGGACCACCAGTGAGCGCGTCGAGTCCTTCCGGGTACTGTAGACACGGCTGCTGCCACGGTTGTCGTCCTCACCCGATGCCATCTTCCGGTGGCGCAGGGAGAGGCGTACCTGGCGTACGGGCTGGTCGATCTGCTTGAGCAGGGTCTTGATCTCGGCGAGCTGTTCGGGCTCAGCGCGCACCATCAGGGTCTGTCCGTCCGGCGAGAGTTTTATGTCATCCCCGTAGAGGTTGCGGAGCTGGGGGACTACCGTCTGAGCCCGCCGGTTCTCCAGTTCAAACACATGGCTTTCCGGAGCGGCGAATGCGGCCGGTATGGCCAGCAGCAGTGACAGACAGGCCAGAATAAGGTTGCGGTTGACTGGTTTCATGATATTCCATGGAATGCCATCTATGCTCAGGGTATCGCACCGGCAACAGGTGCGCGACCGTTTCACGCTCAGGATAGCATCCTGCTAACGAGGGAGTGCCGTTATGACGGTGACCATCACTGCGCCCCGGGAGACACGGGCCAACGAGAAGCGGGTGGCCGTGGTACCCGCGGTGGCGCCCAAGCTGGAAAAGCTGGGGACTGAGATCCGTATCCAGAAGGGGGCTGGTGAAGCGGCCCGGATTCCGGACGAGGCCTATGAGGATGCCGGCATCCATGTAGGGAAGCTGGAGCTGGGCAAGGCGGATATCGTGCTCAGCGTTCAGGCCCCCAGCCCGTCCGAGATCCGGAAGATGAAAAAGGGCAGTATCCTTCTGTCCTTTGTCTACGCGCACCGGGATCCCAAGGTCGTGGAAGCACTGGTGGAGCAGGAGGTCACCTGTTTTGCCATGGATCGGGTGCCGCGCATCACGCGCGCTCAGGCCATGGACGCGCTCTCCACCCAGGCCGCCCTGGCGGGCTATTACGGCGGGCTTCTGGCGGCAACCAACCTGCATCGTATCCTGCCCATGATGACCACGGCGGTGGGGTCCATCCGTCCGGCCAAGGTGTTGGTCATCGGTGCCGGTGTCGCAGGGTTGCAGGCCATTGCTACCGCGCGGCGCCTGGGAGCCATGGTGGAAGGCTATGACGTGCGCAGCGAGGCCGCGGAGCAGGTGGAATCGCTGGGCGCGAAGTTCGTGGACACCGGCGTCTCCGCGACTGGCGAGGGCGGTTATGCCCGGGAACTGACCGATGAGGAGAAAGCCCGGGCGGCGGAAGTGGTGACACGCCATGTCCAGAACGCGGATGCGGTGATCACCACCGCGAATATACCGGGGCAGGAAAGCCCGAAGGTGCTCAGTGAGGAACAGATCCGGGGTATGAAACCAGGCGCCGTGATCGTGGATCTGGCGGCCGACGGTGGCGGTAACACGCCGCTGACGCAGCCGGGCGAGACGGTGGAGGAGGGCAGCGTGACCATTGTGGCCCCACTGAACGTGCCCAGTCTGCTGGCCGAGCACGCGTCTGAACTCTACGCCAAGAACCTGCTCAACTTCCTGGGGCTGATCGTCGCTGATGGCGAGATCCAGCTCAACTGGGAAGACGAGGTCATTGCCCGCTCGTGCCTGACGCACGCGGGCGAAATCCGGGACGAAGTGGCGGCTGAAGCCGTCAGGGGGGACTGATCATGGATGCCACCACGGCCATTACCGGCTTTGTTGCGCTCTACATCTTCATGCTGGCGGCCTTTACCGGCTACGAGATCATCGGCCGGGTGCCGGCGATCCTGCATACGCCGCTGATGTCCGGCTCCAACTTCGTGCACGGCATCGTGGTGGTGGGCGCCATCTGGGCACTGCTCAATGCCGCCACACCACTGGAGCAGACGATCGGTTTCATCGGCGTCCTGCTGGGCGCGGGTAACGCGGCCGGCGGTTACGTGGTAACCGACCGCATGCTCGACATGTTCAAATCCAGTGACCGGCAGGACTGAGGGGCACAATCATGGTGAGTTTCCTGATCGCAGCGGCTTTCTTTGTCGCAACCCTGCTGTTCATCTACGGGCTCAAGCGCATGGCGAGCCCCGTGACCGCACCCTCCGGTATCCGTGTTGCGGGCTGGGGCATGGTGATCGCGGTCGCGGCCGCCTTCCTGTATGCCTTCGACGTACGCCCGGCGGCTTCGGAGCACCTTGGTACCAATTTCCTGCTGGCCCTGGTCGCATTGGGGATCGGTGTGGCCTGGGCCTGGCGCAGTGGCAAGCGCGTCGAGATGACGGGGATGCCGCAGATGGTGGCGCTCTACAACGGCATGGGCGGTGGTGCCGCGGCGGCCATCGCGGCCGTGGAGCTGTATTCCGGTAATGCCCAGCACTACGGTTTCGTGGTGACGGTTCTGGCGCTGGTTGGCGGTCTGATCGGCGCGGTGGCCCTCTCGGGTTCGGTCGTCGCCTGGGCCAAGCTGGATGGCCGGCTCAACAGGACCCTGCGTTTCAGCACCCAGCAATTGGTTAATGGTGGGCTGCTGGCGCTGGCCGCGCTGTTTGCGCTCTATGTCCTGATCGTCGGTGCCGGTGGCGTGCCCACCACCGGCATCACGCTCTTTTTCATTGCCGCCCTGGTGCTGGGGGTGCTGCTGACCACGCCCATCGGCGGCGCGGACATGCCGGTGGTCATTTCGCTCTACAATGCCTTCACCGGCCTGGCCGTGGCGTTTGAGGGCTTCGTGCTCCAGAACCCGGCGATGATCATTGCCGGTACCGTGGTGGGGTCCGCCGGCACGCTGCTGACGTTCCTGATGGCGAAGGCCATGAACCGCTCGGTGAGCAACGTCATCTTCTCGAACTTCGGTGAGGAAGACGATGGCTCCGGCGGTATCGAGGGCTCCATGAAATCGGTGGATGCATCGGATGCCGCCATCTCCATGTACTACGGCTCGAAGGTGATCATCGTGCCCGGCTATGGCCTGGCGGTGGCGCAGGCCCAGCACAAGCTTTACGAGTTCGTGAAACTGCTGCAGAAGCAGGGTGTCGAGGTGGCCTTCGCCATCCACCCGGTGGCCGGACGCATGCCGGGGCACATGAACGTACTGCTGGCAGAGGCCGGCATTCCCTATGACATCATCCATGACCTGGAGGACATCAACGAGGAGTTCGCGCTGTCGGATGCGGCCCTGGTGATCGGCGCCAATGACGTGGTGAACCCCGCGGCGCGCACCAACGAGTCCAGCCCCATCTATGGCATGCCCATCCTGAACGTGGACTATGCCCAGCAAGCCTTCGTGGTCAAGCGCGGTCAGGGCAGGGGCTATAGCGGCGTCGAGAACGAGCTCTTCTTCGCGGATAACACCCATATGGTGTACGGCGATGCCCAGAAGGTGATGGTGGAGATGATCGAGGCGGTCAAGTCACTCGGTAACGCCTGATGCTGGCTTCACTGGAGACCGTGCTGGGGACATGGCTGTTCCCGGTGGTGGCCGTGGTTTTTGCTGTGGTCGCCACGCTGGTTGGCTATCGGCTGTCACTGGCTGTCATCCGCCACTTCACGAGGGCCACTGACACGGCGCGGCTTTTTCTGGATGCCGCCGCCGGCCCTATCGGTGTGTCCCTGTGTCTGATTGCCGTGAATGCGGTATTGCAGGGCGTCGGGGACCAACTGCCGTTGCTGGCCGGCATGCGGCATGTCGCCAGCCTGTTGCTGATTCTGGCCGTGACCTGGGCGGCGGTACGGTGCGCCTCGGCGATTGGTGATGTCATCGTCACGCTCAATCCCGTTGAGGCGGGTGAGTGGCGGCGAGCCCGGAAAGTGGAGACCCAGACGCGCTTCCTGGTGCGCGGCCTGAACGTCCTGGTGGTTATCATCGGTGCCGGCCTGGCGTTGATGACATTCGAGCCCATGCGCCAGTTCGGGGCCAGCCTCCTGGCGTCCGCCGGTATCGGCGGGATCGTTCTGGGGTTCGCGGCACGCCCGGTCCTGGGCAATCTATTGGCGGGCATGCAGATCGCGCTCACCGAACCCTTCCGCATTGACGATGTTCTGAATGTGGAAGGCGAATGGTGCTGGGTCGAAGAGGTTACGGCCACCTACGTGGTGCTGCGGGTGTGGGACCTGCGGCGGATCGTTATGCCGCTGCAGTGGTTCATAGAGAATCCCTTCCAGAACTGGACCCGCCACAACACGGACCTGATGGGTGGGGTTGTGCTGTGGCTGGACTACGCGATGCCCCTTGAGCCGCTGCGCGAGGAGTTCTCACGCCTGCTGGCGGCCTCCGCGGAATGGGATGGGAAGACGGCATCGGTTCAGGTGATTGAGGCGGGGGAGCGCGGCATGCAGGTCCGTTTTCTGATGAGCGCAGCGGATTCCAACCAGCTCTGGAACCTGCGGTGCGCCATACGCGAGTCGCTTGTCGTGTTCGTGAACGGCCATTATCCCGGGTATCTGCCGCGTATGCGGGCGGAACTGGTTACCCCGGGGGAGTAGTTCCGCCTGCCCTCGGTCAGGCCGCGGTGCCCGCCTGGATGTCGCGGAACGCCTGAACAAGGTAATCCGGCTCCTGGGCACCGGAGATCAGGTACTGCTGGTTGATGACGTAGGCCGGGACGGCGGAGATGCCGGCTTTCTGGTAATAGGCCTCTTCCTTCCGGACTGCTTCCGCGAAGTCGCCCTCATCCAGGACCCGGCGCGCCTCGCCCGTATCCAGGCCGATGGCGGCCACGCATTCCAGCAGTACCCCATCGTCTGAAATATCGGCCGCGCGCCCGAAATAGGCCTCAAAGAAGGCCTTTTTCATCTCGGTCTGGCGGTTCTGTTCGCCGGCCCACATGACCAGCCGGTGTGCGTTGAAGGTATTCCGGGTGTAGCGCTCCTGCATGCGCTCGAAATTCAGGCCGAGTTCATGGGCAATGGCCGTCATGTCGTTCTGGGCCTTCTCCATTTCTTCGGGGCTGCGGCCGTACTTGCGGCTCAGGGCCTGCAGGATGGGTTCGCCGTCGGTGTCCTTGTCCGGGTTGAGTTCAAACGGATGCCAGCTCACCGTGAAATTGCATTCGCCGGCAAGCTGGTCCATCGCCTGCTCCAGACGGGCATAGCCAATGGCGCACCAGGGGCAGGCAATGTCGGAGACGATGTCGATATGCAGGGTTGTCATGGGGAAACGGCCTGGTTCTGGGATGACTGCTGCCCTGATTCTGGGGATCGCTCGGGATGGGTACAATCCCCGCCACGCATGGTTTCCTGGATCAGCCACAGCCGGTCCTGGCCCCAGGCCGTAACGTTGCCGAAGCGGAACCCGGGCACGCCCCAGAGACCGATCCGGTAGAGTTCCTGGCGGTTGGCTTCCACTTCGTCACGCCAGTCTTCGCTGTCCAGCCACTGGCGGGCTTCGGTCCAGTCCAGGCC